>JBQCCU010000210.1:0-6275 GCA_051961935.1 Amnibacterium sp.
TCCGCGACGGCTCGCGACGGAGGGGGGAGGGCGCGCCCGGTAGGCTCCGGGGGTGCCCGAGAACCCGTTCGGCCAGGTGCTGGTGGCCCTGGTCACCCCGTTCACCGCGGACGGCGAGGTCGACTGGCCCGGTGTCGAGCGGCACATCGACGCGTGCATCACGGCCGGCGCGGACGGCATCGTCGTCTCCGGCACGACCGGCGAGACGAGCACCCTCACCGACCCGGAGAAGATCCGGCTGGTCGAGGTCGCGAAGTCGGTCGCCGACGGCCGCGCGAAGGTGATCCAGGGCGGCGGCTCGAACGAGACCGCCCACGCCATCGAGCTGTACCGCAAGTCGGCGCACGCCGCCGACGGCGTGATGATCGTCACCCCGTACTACAACAAGCCCACCCAGGCGGGACTGCTCACGCACTTCCGGATGGTGGCGGATGCGACCGACCTGCCGGTGATCCTCTACGACATCCCCGGCCGCACCGGGGTGCCGATCCGCTACGAGACCATCGTGCGGGCCGCGAAGCACCCGAACATCGTGGCCGTGAAGGATGCGAAGGGCGACTTCAGCGAGGTCAGCCGGGTGCTGAACCAGACCGACCTGCTCTACTTCTCCGGCGACGACGCGAACGTGCTCCCGCACCTCGCGATCGGCGCCGTGGGACTGATCGGCGTGACCGCGAACATCGCGGCCGCGCCCTACCGCACCATCGTGGATGCGGTGAACCGCGGCGACCTGCACACCGCGACGGCGCAGCACCGGCTGCTCGAGCCGCTCGTGCGGGCCGTCATGACCCACGTGCCCGGTACCGTCGCCACGAAGTACGTGCTGCACGGGCTCGGGCGCATCGGCTCGCCGCGCGTGCGGCTGCCACTCGTCGGACCTGAGGAGGCCGAGGCCGCGATGATCGAGGACGAGCTCGCACTGGTGCACGACGTCGAGGGGGCGGACTTCAGGAACTTCCGCCCCGACCGCAACGCGGCCGCCGGCGGCGCGCTGCCGAAGGTCGCGGGGACCACCCGATGACGCGCATCCCGATCGCCGACCCCGCGCCGCTCGCCCCCGGCGCGCTCCGCATCGTGCCGCTCGGCGGCCTCGGTGAGGTCGGCCGCAACATGACCGTCTTCGAGCAGGACGGCAAGCTGCTCATCGTCGACGTCGGGGTGCTGTTCCCCGAGACGGAGCAGCCGGGCGTCGACCTGATCCTGCCCGACTTCAGCCCCATCCGGGACCGGCTCGACGACGTGCTCGGGGTCGTGCTCACCCACGGGCACGAGGACCACATCGGCGCCGTGCCGTACCTGCTCAGGCTGCGCCGCGACATCCCGCTGCTCGGCAGCGCGCTCACCCTCGCGTTCGTCGAGGCGAAGCTCACCGAGCACCGGATCAAGCCGTACACGCACACCGTGAAGGAGGGCGGCACCGAGCGGCTCGGCCCCTTCGAGCTCGAGTTCGTCGCCGTCAACCACTCCATCCCGGATGCGCTCGCCGTCGCGATCCGCACCGATGCCGGCAGGGTGCTGCACACCGGGGACTTCAAGATGGACCAGCTGCCCCTCGACGGGCGGCTCACCGACCTGCGCGCCTTCGCCCGGCTCGGCGAGGCGGGGGTGGACCTGTTCCTCGCCGACTCCACCAACGCGGACGTGCCGGGCTTCACCGCCCTCGAGCGCTCGATCGGGCCCGTGCTCGACGAGGTGATCAGCCGCGCCCCGCGCCGCGTGATCGTCGCGAGCTTCTCGAGCCACGTGCACCGGGTGCAGCAGGTGCTCGACGCCGCTCACCGGCACGGGCGCAAGGTCGCGCTGATCGGCCGCAGCATGGTGCGCAACATGGGCATCGCGGCCGACCTCGGCTACCTGAAGGTGCCGCAGGACGTGCTCATCGACTCGAAGCGCGCCGCCGCGCTGCCCGACGACCGCGTCGTCTACATGTCCACCGGCTCGCAGGGCGAGCCGATGGCGGTGCTGTCGCGGATGGCCAACCTCGACCACCCGATCGAGATCGGCGAGGGCGACACCGTGATCCTCGCCTCGAGCCTCATCCCCGGCAACGAGAACGCCGTCTACCGGGTCATCAACGGCCTCACCAAGCTCGGCGCGACGGTCGTGCACAAGGGCAACGCGAAGGTGCACGTCTCCGGGCACGCCGCCGCGGGTGAGCTCATGTACGCCTACAACATCCTGAAGCCGAAGGGCGCGATGCCCGTGCACGGCGAGGTGCGGCACCAGGTCGCGAACGCGCAGATCGCGATCGAGACCGGCGTGCCCGAGGACCGGGTGATCATCGCGGACAACGGCACCGTCGTCGACCTGGTGGACGGGGTGCCGCGCGTCGCCGGCCAGTACGACCTCGGCTTCGTCTACGTGGATGGCTCGAGCGTCGGCGCCATCACCGACGCCGACCTGAAGGACCGGCGGATCCTCGCGGAGGAGGGCTTCATCTCGATCTTCGTCGCGCTCGACCCGGCCACCGGCCGCGTGATCGCGGGGCCGGAGATCCAGGCGCGCGGGTTCGCGGAGGACGACGAGGTGTTCGAGACCGTGCGCCCGCAGATCGTGGAGGCGCTGTCCGAGGCGGCACGCCACGGCACGCCCGACCTGTACACCTACCAGCAGGCGGTCCGCCGCACCGTCGGCCGCTGGGTGAACACGAAGCACCGCCGCAGGCCGATGATCATCCCGGTGGTCGCCAGCGCCTGACGCCCCCGCGGAAGCGCTTCAGCAGGACGATCTCGCTCCGGCAGGACGAGACCCGGCCTCTCGTCCTGCCGAAGCGTCGTGGTCCTGCTGAAGCGCTCTTGCGTGATGCCCGCTCGCAGGCATAACCTGCAACCAAATGGTTGTAGTTGCGGATGAGATGGCGCAGGACGAGATCGACCGGATCTTCCACGCGCTCGCGGACGCCACACGGCGCGACATCCTCGCCCGGGTGATCGAGCGGGAGCAGTCGGTCTCCGCCCTCGCGGGCGCGTACCGGATGAGCCTGCCCGCCGTGCAGAAGCACGTCGGCGTGCTCGAGCGGGCCGGCCTCGTGGGCAAGACCCGTGCCGGGAGGGAGCAGCGCGTGCACGCCGACCTCGCCCGTCTCGCCCTCGCCCGGGAGCTGCTCGAGGCCTACGAGCTCCTCTGGCGGCACCGCGTCGCAGCCATGGACGCCCTCCTCGCGGAGGACGACGCCACGGAACCGAAGGAGTAGTGCGATGCCGATCCTCGCCGTCGAGAAGGACCTCGACGCCCTCACCATGACCGTCACGGCCGAGTTCGCCGCCGACGTGCGGCGCGTCTGGTCGCTGTACGCCGATCCCCGCCGCCTCGAGCGGCACTGGGGCCCTCCCGGCTGGCCCGCGACCTTCGTCCGCCACGAGCTCGTGCCCGGCGCCCGCTCGCACTACTTCATGAGCGGACCCGACGGGGAGCGCGCCCACGGCATGTGGGTCGTCACCGCCGTCGACGCGCCGCGCTCCTTCGAGGTCGACGACGCGTTCGCGGACGAGCACGGCGAACCGCTGCCCGACCCCGGCTTCGTGCACATGCGGGGCGAGCTCACGCCCGTCGACGGCGGCACGCTGGTGGTCTTCACGACGAGGTTCGTCTCGCTCGAGCAGCTCCAGCGGATGCTCGAGATGGGCATGGAGGAGGGCATGCGCCTCGCCATGGGGCAGATCGACGGCCTGCTCGCCGAGGAGGGCGCGGCCGTCTGACCGCGGCGCTCGCGGATGCGGTGCCCGACCCGCACCCGCGAGAATGCCTCGACATGGCACACCGGATCCGTGCGGCGGAGCAGGCCGACGCCCCGTTCCTCGCCGACATGCTCGTCGAGGCGTTCGACTGGCGGGGCTCCCACGCCCGCTCCCGCGTCGAGTGGCTGGCCGATCCGTCGGTGCACCGGTACATCCGCGGATGGCGCCGGCCCGGGGACGGCGGCGTGGTCGCCGTCGACGCGCACGGCGCTCCGGTCGGCGCCTGCTGGTACCGGGTGCTGCCGAAGCGGGACGCCGGATACGGCTGGGTGGGCCCGGGCGTGCCCGAGCTCACCCTCGGGGTCCGCCCCCTCCATCGTGCGCAGGGGCTCGGGCGACGGCTGCTGGCCGCCGCCTGCGAGCAGGCCGCTGCCGCCGGACACCAGCGGATCAGCCTCTCCGTCGAGCGGGCGAACTTCGCCCGGCGGCTCTACACGAGCGAGGGATTCGTCGTCGTCGAGTCCGGGAGGGACTCCGACACGATGGTCAGGACCCTGCGCTGAGGACCCACGTGTCCCCCGGACGAGGGCCAGCCGGCTCCGCCGCCCCGACGGAGGGGCCGCCTACCCTGGCCCGCATGGGGAATCCACGGGGGAAGCCGCGCGTCACCGTCGCGCGAAGCGCCGGGACCACCACCCGCGCCCGCTCGGGCACGGCGCGGGGGAGCCGGGCCCGTTCCGGCACGAACCGCACGAAGGCCTACCCGGCCGGCCAGCAGGACACGTTCGTCGAGCGCGCCTGGCTCGGCGTCGCGCACGTCGCCGGCGGCGCCGCGCGCGCGTTCGGTCCCGAGCGCCTCACCAAGGAGCAGCGCCGCGACGGCGTGCCCTTCGTGCTGCTGCTGCTCGCGATCGCCGGCGGCGCGGCCGAGTGGTTCCTCCGCACGAACGCCGTCGTGCGCACGATCGAGCTCTACAGCTTCGGGGGCATGTTCGGCCAGGTCGCCGTCGCCCTGCCCGTGTTCCTCGCGATCCTCGCGCTCTGGCTCTTCCGGCATCCGGCCAGCGTCCACGACAACGGGCGCATCGGGGTCGGCGCGGTGCTGCTCGTCGTCTCGGCGGCGGCGCTGTTCCAGGTCGGGGCCGACGATCCCAAGCCGGATGCGGGCGTCGCCGCGCTGCGCGCCGGCGGCGGTGTCGCCGGCTGGCTGCTCGCGTCGCCCCTGCTCGCGATCGGCGGCCCGGTGGTCGCCGACACGATCGCGGTGCTCCTGCTGCTGCTCAGCCTGTTCGTGCTCACCCGCACGCCCCCGAACCGCCTGCCGCAGCGGCTCGCCGACCTCTACCGCTACCTGTTCGACGCCGGCCCCGCCCCGGAGCAGCCGGCCGCCGAGCCGAAGCCGAGGCGCGGCCGCAAGTCGGCCGAGCAGGAGGACGTGGTCCCCGACGCCGTCGCCGACGACCTGCACGCCGGCGACCTCGCCGACCTCGGGCTCGAGGCCTCGCCCGTCGCCGCGGGCGGTGACCACGTGCCGTGGTGGCGGTTCGGCAAGGCGAAGCGCGTCGACGCCCCGTTCGACACCCCGCTCGTCGGCCCGGAGGGCACGTCCGTCCAGGACCTGCCCGAGGCGCTCGCGCCCGTCGCCGAGGCGGAGTCCGAGCCGGCCCCCGTGGACGAGGACGAGGAGTTCTCGTTCGCGTCGTTCGACGAGCTGCTCCGCGATCCGAACGCCGAGGAGCACGCCGTGACCGGCGGCCTCGAGCCGCTCCTCGAGCCCGAGGACGCGGACGCCCCGGCCGGGGCGGTGCCCGCCTCCGAGGACGAGGCGGAGGGGGAGTACACGTCCCGGCCGCCGGCCGCCGCGGCCGCCTACCGCCTGCCGCCCGACCGGGTGCTCGCCGCCGGCTCGCCGCCGAAGGCGCGGACCGAGGCGAACGAGCGCATCAAGGCGTCGATCCAGGGCGTCCTCGACGAGTTCAAGGTCGACGCCCGCGCGACGGACTACCTCCGCGGCCCGACGGTCACCCGGTACGAGGTCGAGCTCGGTCCCGGCGTCAAGGTCGAGAAGGTCACCGCGCTCAGCAAGAACCTCTCCTACGCGGTCGCCTCGAACGAGGTGCGCATCCTCTCGCCGATCCCCGGCAAGAGCGCGATCGGCGTCGAGATCCCGAACGAGGACAAGGAGATCGTCAGCCTCGGCGACGTGCTCCGCTCGCCGGCGGCCCGCAAGTCGCAGCACCCGATGACGATCGGCGTCGGCAAGGACGTCGAGGGCGGCCACGTCGTGGCGAACCTCGCGAAGATGCCCCACCTGCTCGTCGCCGGCGCCACCGGCGCCGGCAAGTCGAGCTTCGTGAACTCGATGGTGACGAGCCTGCTCATGCGGGCCACGCCGTCCGAGGTCCGCATGGTGATGATCGACCCGAAGCGGGTCGAACTCACCGCCTACGAGGGCGTCCCGCACCTCATCACCCCCATCATCACGAACCCGAAGAAGGCGGCGGAGGCGCTGCAGTGGGTCGTGAAGGAGATGGACATGCGGTACGACGACCTGTCGTCGTTCGGCTTCCGGCACATCGACGACTTCAACCGGGCGGT
>JBQCCU010000211.1:0-2411 GCA_051961935.1 Amnibacterium sp.
CACGCACGGCGCGTTCGGGGCGATGGCGTTCGGCATCGGCACGAGCGAGGTCGAGCACGTGCTCGCCACCCAGACGCTGCCGCTGCAGCCGTTCAAGACGATGGCGATCACCGTCGAGGGCACCCTGAAGCCCGGCGTGACGGCGAAGGACATCATCCTCGCCGTCATCGCGAGGATCGGCACCAACGGCGGCCAGGGCTACGTGCTCGAGTACCGCGGCAGCGCCATCCGCGCGCTCTCCATGGAGGGCCGCATGACGATCTGCAACATGTCGATCGAGGCCGGTGCCCGGGCCGGCATGGTCGCGCCCGACGAGACGACGTTCGCGTACCTCGAGGGCCGCCCGCACGCGCCGAAGGGCGCCGACTGGGACGCGGCCGTCGCCTACTGGCGCACGCTCGCGACCGATGCGGACGCGGTGTTCGACGCGGAGGTGTTCATCGACGCGGACGAGCTCGAGCCGTTCGTCACCTGGGGCACGAACCCCGGCCAGGGCGTGACCCTCGCGGGCTCCGTGCCGGACCCGGCGACGATGACCGATCCGCAGCAGCGGGCGGCCGCGGAGCGCGCGCTCGAGTACATGGACCTCGCGCCGGGCACGCCGATGAAGGAGATCAAGGTCGACGCGGTCTTCATGGGCTCGTGCACGAACAGCCGGGTCGAGGACCTGCGGCAGTTCGCCTCGATCGTCAAGGGCAGGAAGAAGGCGGACGGCGTCCGCGTCATGGTCGTGCCCGGCTCCGCCCGCGTCCGGCTGGAGGCCGAGGCGGAGGGGCTCGACCGGATCTTCACCGACTTCGGCGCCGAATGGCGCTTCGCCGGCTGCTCCATGTGCCTCGGGATGAACCCCGACCAGCTCGCGCCGGGCGAGCGCTGCGCCTCGACGAGCAACCGCAACTTCGAGGGCCGGCAGGGCAAGGGCGGGCGCACCCACCTCGTCTCGCCGCTCGTCGCCGCCGCGACCGCGATCCGGGGCACGCTCAGCGCACCATCCGACGTCCTCCGGCCGTCCAGCCCCTCCGACGTGATGGCGGAGGTCTGAATCCCATGGAGCCGTTCACCACGCACACCGGGATCGCGGTGCCGCTCAAGCGCTCCGCGGTCGACACGGACCAGATCATCCCCGCCGTCTACCTGAAGCGGGTCACGAAGACCGGCTTCGACGACGCCCTCTTCGCCCACCTGCGGCAGGAGCCCGGCTTCGTGCTGAACCAGCCGGCCTACCGGGCCGGGTCGATCCTGTTCGCCGGTCCCGACTTCGGCACCGGCTCCAGCCGGGAGCACGCCGTCTGGGCGCTCCGCGACTACGGGTTCAGGGCGGTGTTCAGCCCGCGCTTCGGCGACATCTTCCGCGGCAACAGCGGCAAGCAGGGCCTCCTCACCGGCGTGATCACCGAGGAGCAGCTCGAGACATGCTGGGCCGCGATCGAGGCGGAACCCGGGATCGCGGCTACCGTCGACCTCACGAACACGACCCTGACCCTGTCGGGGACCTCGATCCCGTTCGAGATCGATGCCTACACTCGCTGGAGGCTCCTCGAGGGCCTCGACGACATCGGGCTGACCCTGCGCGATGAGGCGCGCATCACCGCCTTCGAAGCAGGCCGCGAATCCTGGCGGCCCACGACACTTCCAGTAGGGGACCGTTGAGCAATCTGATCACGGACGCACAGCGCGCAGGTGCGAGCGTCGGACTCACTTTCGACCGCATCACGATCGAGGGCGGCCAGCCCCTCAAGGGGGAGGTGGACGTCCGCGGCGCGAAGAACCTCGTCACCAAGGCGATGGTCGCCTCGCTCCTGTCCGAGGGCGTGAGCGTGCTCCGCGACGTGCCGGACATCAGCGACGTCCGCGTCGTGCGGGGCCTGCTCGAGATCCACGGCGTCACCGTCAAGGAGGGCGTCGAGTCCGGCGAGCTCCTGCTCGACGCCGGCAACGTGCGCAGCGCGCACATGCGGGAGATCGACGCGCACGCCGGCTCGAGCCGCATCCCGATCCTGTTCTGCGGGCCGCTGCTGCACCAGCTCGGCGAGGCGTTCATCCCCGACCTCGGCGGCTGCCGCATCGGGGACCGGCCGATCAACTTCCACCTCGACGCGCTCCGCAAGTTCGGTGCGGTCGTCGAGAAGCTGCCCACCGGCATCCGCCTCTCCGCGCCGAACGGCCTGCACGGCGCGCACGTGCACCTGCCGTACCCGAGCGTCGGCGCGACCGAGCAGACCCTGCTCGCCGCGGTCCGCGCGGAGGGCGTGACGGAGCTGCGCAACGCGGCGATCGAGCCCGAGATCATGGACCTCATCGCGATCCTGCAGAAGATGGGCGCGATCATCTCGGTCGAGCCGAACCGCGTGATCCTCATCGAGGGCGTGAAGGAGCTGCGGGGCTACACGCACCGGGCGATCTTCGACCGC
>JBQCCU010000212.1:0-2779 GCA_051961935.1 Amnibacterium sp.
CTGGGACCGCTGGCGGGACGAGCTCGCCCACGTCGGCGGCGTCTCCCCGCTGATCCGGTTCGACGACTCCGTCCGCACCCGCATCGAGCTGTCGACCACGCACCCCTCCGGGCTCGCGCAGTTCATCACCGGCAAGACGACGCTGCTGTCCAACCTCATCCGCGACGACATCGCCTTCAAGGTCGCGAGCACGGCGGCGTCCACCCTCACCGCCAAGGCGGTGGAGCTCGCCGCCACCCGCGGCATCGACGCGATGCACCTCGCCATCGGCCTCGCCGAGTGGCGCTTCGAGAAGCAGGACTTCCGCGGCCCCGTGCTGCTGCGGCCCCTCGCCATCCGGCGGTACGGCCGCGACTTCGAGCTGCGCCTGAAGGGCGCCCTCCAGCTGAACCCGGGCCTCGTCCGCGCGATGTCCGACCAGTACAACATCCGCCTCGACCCGCAGGCGTTCGTCGCCCTCGCCCTGCAGGCCGGCGCGTTCAAGCCGCAGCCGGTCATCGACCGCCTCCGGGAGCTGACCGCGCACCTGCAGCGGTTCAGCGTGCAGCCGCGGCTGCTCATCTCCTCGTTCGCGGAGGTCGGGCCGACGCTGCTCGCCGACGCCCGTGACAGGCAGCACCCCGTCATCGACGCGGTTGCGGGCAACCCCACCGCGATCGCGCGCCTCGCCCAGGCGACCGAGCGGATCGAGCTCGTCGGCCAGGACGAGCGGCCGCCCGCCGGCGACCTCGCCGTGCTCGACGCGGACCCCGAGCAGGAGCAGGTCGTCGCCCAGATCGCGGCCGGCGACACCCTCGCCGTGCGCACGCTCCCGGGCACCGGGGCCACCCAGACGATCGTGAACGCGCTCGGTGCCCTCATCGCCCAGCACAAGCGCGTGCTCGTGGTCAGCCCCAGGCATGCGACCCTCCGCGCCGTCGCCGGGCGGCTCGCGGATGCGGGACTCGGCGGCATCGCGGTCTCCCCGCGCACCATCCGGCGCGACCTCATCCACTCCATCTCCCGCAACGAGAAGGCGGCGCCGCCGGAGACCGGCGAGGTCGACGACGCGCTGGTGCGTCTGCGGTCCGTGCTGCTCGACTACCGCGCGGCGCTCGCGCGGCGCGACCCGCAGCTGCGCGTGAGCGTGCTCGACGCGCTCGGCGAGCTGTCCCGCCTCGCGCTGCTGCCGAACCCGCCCGCGACCACCGCCCGGCTCTCGACGCGCGCCATGGAGGCGCTCGCGATGGACCGCGCGAAGGTGCAGCAGACCCTGCAGCGTGCCGCGGCGCTCGGCGAGTTCCGCTACGGCCCGGGCGACTCGCCCTGGTACGGCGCGACGTTCTCGAGCGCGGAGGCGGCGCAGCACGCGCACGTGCTCGCGAAGCGCCTCGCGGCCACGGACGTGCCCCGCCTCCTCGACCGCGCCGCCGACGTGGTCGCGAGCACCCGCCTGCGCCCGTTCACGACCCTCGCCGAGCTCGGCATCTACCTGAAGCTGCTGCTCGACATCCGCGAGACGCTCGACAAGTTCCAGCCGGCCGTGTTCGACCGCTCCCTCGGCGAGCTGATCGTCGCCACCGGCCCGCGCCGCGACGCGCGGGAGATGTCGAGCGTGAACCGGCGGCGGCTGAAGAAGCTCGCGAAGGAGTACGTGCGGCCCGGCGTCCACGTCGCCGACCTGCACGACTGGCTCGTGCGCATCCAGCAGCAGCGCGTGCTCTACCAGCGCTTCGTGACGAGCGGCGTCACGCCGGACGTGCCGAGCGGGATCACGGACCTCTGGACCGAGTACCAGCGGGCGGCAGGGGACCTCGCGGCGCTCGATGAGCCCCTCGGCCTCTGGAACACCCCCGACAGCCTGCTGCAGGAGCAGGTGGAGCTGCTGCCCGACCGGCTGAAGGCGCTCGCCGCCGACTCCGAGGTGCTGCACAACCTGCAGGACCGCACCGCCGTCATGGCGCGGCTGAAGGAGCAGGACCTCGCGCCGCTGCTCGACGACCTCGCCGGGCGGCACGTCGCGCCCGAGCAGGTGGGCGTCGAGCTCGAGCTCGCCTGGTGGAAGAGCGTGCTCGAGCGGCTCCTCGCCGAGGACCCCGCGCTGCTCGGCGCGAACACCTCGGTGCTCGACCGGCTCGAATCCGACTTCCGGCTCGTCGACGAGGCGCACCAGAAGTCGAACGCGAAGCGGCTCGCCTGGCAGCTCGCCGACGCGTGGCGGCTCGGCGTCACCGACTGGGCCGCCGAGGCCGAGGCGCTCCGTCAGCTGCTGCAGGCGAAGTGCGACGACCCGGTGGTCCTGAACCGGGAGGCCCCGCACCTGCTGAAGCTGCTCGCGCCGGTCTGGCTCGCCTCGCCGTACGAGGTGCACGAGCTCGGCGACGCCATGCAGTTCGACACCGTGTTCGTCGTCGACGCGGGCGCGCTCTCCTTCGCCGAGGGCCTCGGCGCGATCCGCCGCGCCCGCCAGGTCGTCGCGTTCGGCGACCCCGTCACCCAGACCCCGATGCCGTTCGACATCGCGGTGCGCGAGACGGAGAACCCGCCGGAGACGCAGCGCCGCCTCGACGAGCGGCACGCCGACTCCGTCTTCGCCCGCATCGCGGACCTCGTGCCGTCACTCGAGCTCACGACGAGCTACCGCGCCGGCGGCGAGGACCTCGCCGAGCTCGTGAACCGCCGCTTCTACGAGGGCCGCATCGAGAGCGTCCCGTGGGCGGGCACGTTCCTCGGGCACGGCAGCCTGGTGCTCGACTACGTCGACAACGGGCACGGGCTCCCGGATGCGGAGACCGGCACG
>JBQCCU010000213.1:0-8066 GCA_051961935.1 Amnibacterium sp.
ACCCCGCCGCCGCCTCGGACCTCGGCTGATGCGCGCCGGCCTCATCGGCGGCGGCTTCATGGGGGCGGTGCACGCCCGCGCCGCCCGCGCCGCCGGGGCCGAGGTCGTCGCGGTCGCCGCGAGCTCCCCCGAGAGCGCACGGCGCGCGGCGGCGCGCCTCGGTGCTCCCGTCGCCGCGGAGAGCGTGGAGGCCCTGCTGCAGCAGGACCTCGACGTGGTGCACGTCTGCTCCGCCAACGCCGCGCACCTCGACCACGCGCTCGCGGCGCTGCGGGCCGGCATCCCGGTGATCTGCGAGAAGCCGCTCGCGACGAGCGGGCAGGACGCGGCGCGGCTGGCCGAAGCGGCTCGCGAGCGCGGCGTGACCGCGACCGTGCCGTTCGTGTACCGCTTCCATCCGATGGCTCGGGAGGCCCGGGACCGCATCCGCGCCGGCGGCCGCATCTTCACGATCCAGGGCGTGTACCTGCAGGACTGGCTGCTCGAGGTCGACGACGACGACTGGCGCACCGACCCCGCCGCGGGCGGGCCGTCCCGCGCCTTCGCGGACATCGGCTCGCACCTCGCAGACCTCACCGAGTTCGTCACCGGTGACCGGATCGCGCGGCTGCAGGCGGTCACGCGGACCGTGCATCCCGAACGGAACGGCCATCCGGTCTCCAGCGAGGACGCCGCCGCGCTCGTGATCCGGACGGAGTCCGGCGCGATCGGGACGCTGCTCGTCTCCCAGGTGGCCGCAGGCCACGACAACGGCCTCGTGCTCGAGGTGGCGACCGCCGGCGGGGCGGTGCGGTTCGAGCAGGAGGAGCCGAACCGGCTCTGGCTCGGGGCACGCGGGCAGTCGACGCTGCTGACGCGGGGAGGCCCGCAGAACGGCCCGGACGCGGCCCGGCTCTCGCTCGTGCCGCCCGGCCACCCCATGGGGTACCTCGACGCCTTCGCGGCGTTCGTCCGCGACAGCTACGCGGCGATCGGGGGCGCGGCGCCCGACGGCCTCCCGACGTTCGACGACGGGCTCCGCGCGGCGCGGCTCACGGACGCCGTGCTGCGCAGCGCCGAGACGGGCGACTGGGTCGACACCCCGGCCTGACGGGCCGCGCTCGTCCGCGTCCGGGACGGTCGTCCGGGTTCGAGCTCGTCCGACCGTCCCGAACCCGGACGCCGGAGCGTCAGCGGATGGTCCAGCCGCCGTCGATCGCGAGGGTCTGGCGGGTGATCAGCGAGGCGGCGGGCGCGGCGAGGAACACGACCGCGTCCGCGACCTCGCGCGGCACCCCGATGCGGTGCAGCGCGGCGATGCGTTCGACGGTGTCCGCCCGGAACGCCGGGTCCCCGAGCGCCGCGGACGTGCCGTCGGTCTCGATGAACGTGGGCGCCACCGCGTTCACGCGGATGCCGTCCCCGCCCCACTCGACCGCGTGGCAGCGCGTCATATGCACGACGGCGGCCTTCGCGATGCAGTAGGCCGACTCGCCCGGCAGCGCCACGAGGCCCGCCTGCGACGCCATGTTCACGATCGAGCCGCCGCCCGTGGAACGCATGCGCTTCGCGGCATGCTGCGACAGCGCGAAGGCGCTGCGGACGTTCCACGCCCACACCCGGTCGAAGTCCTCGAGGGTCACGTCGGCGGCCGGAGCCGAGGGGAGGCCGCCGCCCGCGTTGTTCACGAGCACGTCCAGGCCGCCCAGCGCATCCGCGGCCTCGTCGAGGGCGGTGCGGCTCGCAGCCACGTCCATCACGTCCATCGCCAGCGGGACCGCGCGCCGGCCGAGGGCCTCGATCTCCGCGACCGCCCCGGCGTCGTCCGCGGCATCCCGCAGCCCGAGCCCGACGTCGGCGCCGGCTCGGGCGAGCGCCACCGCGATCGCGCGCCCGAGGCCGCGTCGCGCCCCGGTGACCACGGCCACCCGCCCGGTGAGGTCGAACGGCCGCTGCTGCCCGTCGGTCACCGGTCGTGGCCGCCGTCCGGCGCGGCCTGCTCCGCCACTGGGCCGACCGCGTCCGCATCCGGGTGCCGCGGGATGTGCACGTCCGCCTCGTCGACCGACACCTGTCCGTCGTCGTCGTAGTCGCCGGTGCCTGGCAGCAGCGTCACCGCGTCGCGGTCGATGTCGGGGTCGTCGAGGGCGGGGCTGCCCGCCTGGTCCCGCTGCAGCTCGCCGACGTCCCGGTAGCTGCTCGGGCTGTAGTCGGTGTCCTTGCGCTCGCTGGGCAGCACGTCCGGCGGTGACTGGATGATGTCGTCCTCGTCGCTCATGCGACGACGGTAGGGGCTGCGCCGGAGGCCTACCTGCGTGCCGGCTCAGGCCCCCAGCCGTTGGAGGAGCCGGTCCAGCTCCGCCACGACGTCGGGGTGGCCCGCGATCACCATCCGGAAGCCGGGCGCCCCGCCGTCGAGCCCCGTGATGCGACCGCCCGCCTCCGTCACGAGGAGCCCGCCCGCGGCCTGGTCCCACGGGTTCAGGCCCTGCTCGAAGAACGCGTCGAGCCGACCCGCGGCGACCGAGGCGAGGTCGATCGCCGCGCCGCCCGTGCGCCGCAGGTCGCGGATCAGCGGGATCAGCTGCGCGGCGACGCGCGCCTGGTTCCCACGCACCGCCTGCGTGTAGTGGTAGCCGGTCGACACGAGCGCCCGGTCGAGCGCGGCCGGCTCGCGCACCCGGAGCGGCCGGTCGCCGAGGTGGGCGCCGCCTCCGGCGCTCGCGGTGAAGACCTCCCCGAGTGCCGGCGCGGCGACGGCGCCGGCGAGCGCGCGCCAGGAGCCGGGGTCGGGCTCGCCCTCCACGGCCGCGATGGAGACCGACCAGTTCGGCAGGTCGTAGAGGTAGTTGACGGTGCCGTCGATGGGGTCGACGACCCACGTGATCCCGCTCGTCCCGCGGTCGGCGCCCGACTCCTCCCCGAGGAAGCCGTCTTCGGGGCGCGCCGCGGCGAGGCGAGCCCGGATGAGGTCCTCCGCGGCCCGATCCGCGGCCGTCACGATGTCGATGGGGGACGACTTCGTGCCCGCCACCTCGACGCCCTCACGGCGGAGGCGGGCCGCCAGCTCCCCGGCCTCGATCGCCACCTCGCGGGCGAGGCGCAGCAGCTCGGCCGTCCCCGGTGCGGAACTCATGGCCTCACGCTAGCCGCCGCGCCGCCGCGGACTCTCGGCGACCGCCGAGGATGCGCCTCAGCGGCCGGTGCGCCAGGTGGCGTCGATGCGCACGCCGTCGGGGGTCTCCCCGATGCGGAGCACGACCTCCGCTCCGATCAGGGCCGTGTCGGGGTCGGCGCCGTCCGCCTCCGCCTGCTGCCCGAACCGCTCGAACACGACACCGAGGGCCCGGCCCCAGTCCTGCTGATGCCGGATCGTCGTCTCCTCGGAGGCCGTGTACTCCGCCGGGGCGCTGTGCTCGTCGCTTGCCATGCAGGCACGCTAGCGGGGGCGGGCTGGAGCGCGCCGTGGACCTTCGGCTACAGGGAGACGATGGGGGGCACGCCGAACGTCCGGGGCGGCGCCGACTCGTGCGGCGGATCGCTCTCGGGCCGGTCGGCGTCCGGCCCGAGCACCCCGTTCGTCTGATCGAAGACGTGGGGTGCGGCGTCGTCCTGGTGGTGCTGCACGACGCCGACCCTGGCCCCGCGGGGCCCCGCCGTCAAGCGTCGAGGGACCGGAGGAAGTCGATCAGGCCGGGGAAGTAGTGCTCCGGGTCGTCGAACTGGCTGAGGTGGCTGCCGTCCGGGCAGTGCAGGTAGCGGCCGTTCGGCAGCTGCTCGGCCATCCAGCGCATGTGCGCGGGGTCCATCGTGTCGTGCGTGCCGCCGATGGTGAGGGTCGGCACGGTGATGGAGGCCAGGTCGGAGGACCGGTCCCAGTCCTCCAGCGTCCCCTTGAGGCCGAGCTCGCTCGGGCCCTGCATCGGCACGTAGATCTTGGGGTTGATGTGCGCGAGGCCCCGGACGACCGGGTCGGGCCACTCGTCGACGGGGATTCGGCACACGTGCAGCGCGTAGTGGTGCTCCATGAGCAGCTCCTCGTAGCGCGGATCGTCCGTCGTGCCCTCGGCCTCGAACCGCTGGATCTCCGCGAGCACCGACTGGTCCATCGCGGGCATCAGCACCTCGTGCGCGTACCGGTTGTAGAGCGGCGCGCTCGACATCATGTTCGAGATCACGAGGCCCTTGAGGTGCTCCTGGTGGTGCACCGCGTACTCCGTGGCGAGCAGGCCGCCCCAGGACTGGCCGAGCAGGACGAAGTTCGAGGCGTCGAGCCCGAGGGCGACCCGGACCTGCTCCACCTCGTCGACGAAGCGCTCGAGCGTCCACAGCGACGGGTCGTCGGGCTGGTCGCTCCGGAACGAGCCGAGCTGGTCGTAGTAGTAGTACTCGATGCCGGCGCCGGGGAACCAGGCGTCGAAGGGCTCGTAGAGCTCGTCGGTCGCCCCCGGGCCGCCGTGCAGCAGGAGGACCTTCAGATCCGGGTTGGTGCCCACCCGCTTCGTCCAGACGGAGAACTCGCCGCTCGGCGTCGAGATCGGGATGCGCCGGGCGCCGCCCGACACGACGTCGCGGGGATCCCAGGTGGAGGTGTCGAAGTAGCCGGTGGTGCTCACGGACTCACGATACGGCGGGCGCGCCCACCGATCCTTCAGCGCCGGGGACGACCATGCCGCGCATGGGACTGCTGCGTGGACTGCTGGTCGGACTCGCCGCGGGCGCGGCCGGCACGACCGCCCTGAACACGGTGACCTACGTCGACATGGTGGTCCGGGCGAGACCCGCGAGCAGCACGCCGGAGGAGTCGGTGAAGCGGCTCGCGGAGCGCCTGGACGTCGAGATCCCCGGCGACGAGGAGCAGCGGCGCAACCGCATCCAGGGCCTCGGCCCGATGCTCGGCATCGCGGCCGGCCTCGGGGTCGGCGCGCTCGTCGGTGTCGCGCGCGCGGCGGGGATCCGCTCCGGCGCCGTGACCGGCACGCTGCTCACGACGGCGGTGGTGCTCGTCGCCTCGAACGGCCCGATGACGGTGCTGAAGGTGACGGATCCGCGGACCTGGTCGGCGACGGACTGGCTGAGCGACCTGATCCCCCACCTCGCCTACGGCGTGGTGACGCACGCCGCGGCGGTCGCCGCCGACCGCTGACGGCGCCCCCCCGCCGGCACCGCACCGACACCGGGCGGCTCCCGACTATCCGGGCGCGATACGTCGCCCGGATATTCGGAATGCGCCCGGAACGGTCCGGGGGAGCGCGCGCCTCAGGAGGAGGCGGCCGCCCGCAGGCCGCCGCCGAGCCGGAGCGCCCGCGCCGCCTCGTTCGGCACGTAACCGAGCTCGTCGATCGCGTGGCTCACCCGCTCCGCCGTCCTCGCCGCGACGGTGTCGGGCCGGTTCAGGTACCGCGACACCGTCTGGTAGGAGACGCCCGACACCCGGGCGACGTCCCGGAGCGTCGGCGCACGGCGCTCCGCGCCCGGGCGATCGGCGGCGCTCATCCCTTCAGCCCGGACGCCGCGACGCTCTCCACGATGTGGCGCTGCGCCAGGGTGAACAGGATCATCACCGGCACCGACGCGATCACCGCACCGGCCATCACGATGCCGAAGTGCGTCGAGTAGGCGCCCTGCAGCACCGCGAGTCCCGGCTGCAGCGTCTGGTTCTCCGGGCTGAGCAGCACGTAGACCGGCCACAGGAAGTCGTTCCAGTTCGCGAGGAACGACAGCACGGCGAGCGTCGCGAGCGCCGGCCGCGACAGCGGCAGGACGATCTGCAGGAAGATGCGGATGTCGCCCGCCCCGTCGAGCCGCGCGGCCTCCTCGATCTCCCCCGGCAGGTTGATGAAGAACTGCCGCAGGAAGAAGATGCCGAACGCTCCGGCCGCGCCGGGGATGGTGATCGCCCAGATCGTGTCGAGCCAGCCGAGGTTCTGCACGATCAGGTAGTTCGGGATCAGGAAGATGACCGGCGGCACGAACAGCGTGAGCACGATCGCCCCGAACACGACCTTCTTGCCGGGGAAGTCGAGCCGAGCGAGCGCGTAGGCGCCCATCGACGCGGTGACGAGGATCAGCAGCGTCTACAGCAGGCCGGCCGCGAGGCTGTTGAGGAACCAGCGCAGGATCGGCTCGTTGCTCGTGAGCAGGGTCTGGTAGGCCTCGAACGAGAACGGGTTCGGGAACGGCGACGCCGGGTTGTTGATCGCGTCGGAGTCCGTCTTGAACGACGTGAGCACGATCCACACGAGCGGCAGCAGGATGATCAGCGCGCCGACGGTGAGCACGGCGTAGAGCCCGACCTGGGCCCAGGTGCGCCTGGGGTTGCGGCGGCGCGGGCCGGTCGCCGTGGTCGTCGCCGTGGTCCCGGCGGCCGTCGCGGTGGACAGGGTCGACGTGGTCATGCGCTCACTCCCCCGACGACCGGCTCTGCAGCCGGAAGTTGATGATGCTGATGATCGCGAGCACGGCGAACAACACGTAGCTCATGGCCGAGGCGGCGCCCATCTGGTTCTGGGCCAGCCCCTCGTCGGAGATGTACATGATCGCCGTGCGGGTGGCGTGCCCCGGGGCGCCCTTCGTCAGCAGGTAGGACTGCCCGAACATGTTCGCCGACGACAGGATCGTGGTCGTCGTGACGAACGCCATCACGGGGCGCAGGCCCGGCAGCGTCACGCTCCAGAACTTGCGGAACGCGCCGGCGCCGTCCAGGGCGGCCGCCTCATACAGCTCGGCGTTGATGCCCTTCAGGCCGGCCAGGATGATCACCATGTTGAAGCCGGAGATCCACCAGACGGTGACTCCGACGAGCGAGATCCACGCCCAGGGCACGTCGACGGTCCACGGGACGTTCTGCGTGATCCCGATGCCGTCGAGCAGGTTGTTGATGACGCCGTTCTGCGGATCGAGCAGGTAGCGCCACACGACGCCGATCACGGCGACGCCGAGCACGTAGGGCGCGAAGAAGATCGCGCGGAAGACCGTGCCGCCGCGCAGCCGCTGGTTCAGCAGCACCGCCACGAACAGCGGCACGACGACGAGGAACGGCACGCTGAAGACGGTGAAGATCGCCGTCGCGCCCATGCTCAACCAGAAATCGCCCGAGGTCAGCGACCCGGGCGTGAAGAGGTTGATGTAGTTGTCGAGCCCGATGAACCGGTGGATCGGCAGCAGCGGGTTCCACGAGTGGAGGCTGATCCAGATCCCCCAGAGCGCCGGGGCGACCACGAAGACGAGGAAGAGGATCAGGAACGGCGCGAGGAAGAGGTAGGCCGTCAGGGTGCGGCGGCCGCGCGGGCCGCGGACGCCGGCTCGGCCCTTCGGGGCGAGGCGGGCGCTCGGCCCCTCGGAGGCGGTGCTCCGAGGGGCCGAGCGTGCGAGCGAGGTGTCAGCCACCGTACTGCTGCTTGTTCTGCGCCAGCAGCTTGTCGGCCTGGGACGCGGCGTCGTTCAGCGCCTGCTGCGGCGACTTCTTCTGGAGGACGGCCTCGTTGACCGCGGTGGTGATGGTCGCCTCCGCGTTCGGGATGCCGGGCGCCGTGGTCTCGAAGTGCGCGTAGTCGAGCTCACCGAGGAACGGCTTGAGGTTCGGGTACTGGGACACGAGCGACGGGTCGTTGCGGACCTTGTTCGCCGCGGGGAGCTCACCGCCACCGGCCCACACCGTCGAGTGCTCGTTCATCCACTTGACGAACACCGCGGCGGCCTGGGTCTTGTTCTTGTCCTGGCCCTTGTTGTTCACGAAGGCCCAGTCGGTCGAGCTCGACCAGACGCCCTTCTGGGTGCCGATCTGCGGGACCGGCGCGGCGGTCCACTGGTCCTTCAGCAGCGCCGTGTTGGAGGTCTGCCAGATGCCGTTCCAGTTGAACGCCGTCTTGCCCGCGATGAGGGCGTTGATGTTGCCGTCCTGCGCCACCTTCGCCGGGCTGTAGCCCTTGTCGACGAGGCTGCGCATCCAGGTGAGCGCCTTCACGCCCGCGTCGGAGTTGAACGTCGCCTTCGACACGTCCTTGTTGAACAGGTCGCCGCCGTACTGCCAGAGCAGGGACTCGAACTCGAACGTGCCGGTGAACACGTAGCCGTCCACCCACTCG
>JBQCCU010000214.1:0-2749 GCA_051961935.1 Amnibacterium sp.
ATCGCCTCGAAGGCGGCCGCCTCGCGGGTGGCGGTCACGTCGCGGCTTCGGCGCGGATGGCGTCGAGGGCGCGGTCGAACCCCTGACCGGTGAGCGAGGAGCCGGACACGGCGCCCACCGACAGCGTCGCAAGCCGCTTCCCGACCACGACGCCGGCGATCCCGGACTCGAACGCGGCCTCGTAGTGCTGCGCGTTCGGCGTCGTGCCGGACCCGGTCACGTGCACGGACCGCACGACGCCCGAGGTGACGGTGAGGGTCACGTGCACCGACTCGGGGCCGCCCGGCGTCGCGTAGTCGCCGGTGGCGGAGTAGGTCCCGTCCTTCGCCGGCCCCACCGGCGAGGGAGCCGGCACCGCGGTGGCGCTCGGCGCGCAGCCGGTGAGCAGCCCGAGGCCCGCGGCCCCGAGGAGCGCGGCCGCGACGGACGACGGACGCAGGCCGCTCATCCGCGGAGCGCGGCGGTGAGCACGGCGGGCAGGGCCTCGGCGATGTCCAGCGCGACGATCGGGCCGCCGCCGGAGGCACGGCGCCCCGCCTCCCCGTGCAGCCACGCGGCCGCGGCGGCGAGCTCGGCGAGCACGGACGCATCGGCGGCTATCGACTCGGCGTGCGTGGCCACGAGCGCGCCGAGCACCCCGCCGAGCACGTCGCCCGCCCCCGCGGTCGCGACCCAGGGCGGGCCCGCCTGCACGGAGAACCGGGGCCCCGACGCGTCCGCGATGTGCGTGACCGCGCCCTTCAGCAGCACGGTGACGCCGGTCGCCTCCGCGGCCCGGACCGCCCAGCCGCGCGGATCCGCCGTGACGGCCGCGCGGTCGGCCTCGATCCCCGCCGCCTTCAGCACGGGGACCAGCTCGCCGTAGTGGGGCGTCACGACGACGGGACCGCCGGCGCTCGTGGCGAGGTCGAGGGCGCCCGCGTCGAGCACGACGGGCACGCCCTGGCCCAGCAGGTCGCGCATCCGCGCGTCGAGCGCCGCGTCCCGGTCGGACGGCATGCCCGAGCCGATGAGCCACGCCTGCACCCGGCCGTCGACGGTGACGATCTCGGGCCGCCGCTGGAGCACGAGGTCGGCGGGGCGGCGGGGTCCGACGTACCGGATCATGCCGACGCCGGTGCGGCTCGCGCCCTCCACGCCGAGCACCGCGGCGCCGGGGAACGTGTCGGATCCGGTGAGGACGCCGAGCACCCCGCGGGAGTACTTGTCGTCCCCCGCCTCGGGGACCGCGATCCACCGGGCGGCCTCCGCCTCGCCGAACGATCTCCACTCCCCAGCGGCCATACGGGCAGCGTACGGGCGCCGGCTCGGTAGCGTCCGAGGGTGCCGATCCGCATCCCCGACCGCGTGCTGCTCTTCGACTACGGCGAGGTGATCTCGCTGCCCCCGACCGAGGCGGACCGTGCCGCGCTGCTCGCGGTGGCGGGCGTGGCCGCCGGGCCGTTCTGGCGCGGCTACGCCGCCTACCGCGACCGCCTCGACGGCGGGGACCTCACCGCCGACCAGTACTGGGCCGCCATCGCGGCGGACTGCGGGGCCGAGTGGGACGCCGCGAAGCGGCAGGCGCTCTGGTGCGCGGACATGCGCGGCTGGATCACCGCCGACCGGGACGTCGTCGCCCTGCTCGAGGCGCTGCACGCCGGCGGCACGCGCCTCGCCCTGCTCTCGAACGCCGCGGAGGAGTACGGCAGCCTGTTCCGCTTCGCCCCGATCGGCCGCTTCCTCGAGCAGGTCTTCGTCTCGGGCGAGCTGCGCGCGTCGAAGCCCGACCCCGCGGTCTACCTGCACGTGTGCCGGGAGCTCGGAATAGCGCCGGACCGGTTGGTCTTCGTGGACAACAGGGAGGTCAACGTGCGCGGGGCCGAGTCGATCGGCGCCACGGGCCACGTCTTCACCGGCGCGGACCCGCTCCGGGCGTTCCTGACCGACCTCGCCGAACGCGACTGAAGGAGTCCGGATGCCCACCGCCCTGTTCTCGCCGATCGAGGTCGGTGCGCTCACCCTGCCGAACCGCCTGTGGATCGCCCCGATGTGCCAGTACTCGGTCGAGGACGAGGACGGCGTGCCGAACGACTGGCACCTCGTGCACCTCGGTTCGCTCGCCCGCGGCGGCGCGGGGCTCGTGCTCACCGAGGCGACCGCCGTGAGCCCGGAGGGACGCATCTCACCCCAGGACACGGGCCTCTGGAACGAGCAGCAGGCCGCCGCGTGGTCGCGGATCATCGACTTCGCGCACGGCGTCGGTGCCGCCATCGGGGTGCAGCTCGCGCACGCGGGCCGCAAGGCGTCGACCTGGTCCCCGTTCGCCGGCCGTTCCGGCACCGTGCCGGCCGGCGAGGGCGGATGGCGCGCGGTCGCGCCCTCGGCGCTCGCGTTCCCCGGCTACGACGAGCCCGAAGCCCTCGACGAGGCCGGCATCGCGAAGGTCGTGGACGACTTCGCCGCCGCCGCGCGCCGTGCGGTGGAGGCGGGCTTCGACGTGATCGAGGTGCACGCCGCGCACGGCTACCTGCTCCACCAGTTCCTCTCGCCGCTCAGCAACACCCGTACCGACGCCTACGGAGGCCCGCTCGAGCACCGCGCGCGGCTGCTCCTCGAGGTGGTCCGTGCCGTGCGCGCCGTCGCGCCGCGCATCCCCCTGCTCGTGCGCTTCTCCGGCACGGACTGGCGTGAGGACGGCTGGACCGTCACGGAGACGGCGACGGTCGCCGGCTGGGCGCGCGAGGCGGGCGCCGACTTCTTCGACATC
>JBQCCU010000215.1:0-4301 GCA_051961935.1 Amnibacterium sp.
CGCGTCGCCGGCGCCCCTCGCCCCCTCGGAGGCGGTCCGGGCCGCGCGTCCGGAGCCGTCCGTACTGCCCGAGCCGGCCGCGCTTCCGGAGCCGGCCGTACTGCCGGAGCCGGCCGCGCTTCCGGAGCCGTCCTTCGTGGAGCTCGTCGGCACGTCCCTGCCCGCCGTGCAGCGGAGCCCCATCCGGGAGCCCCGCTCGCTGCGCCGCCCGGCCGCGATGCTGAACGCCCTGCCGCGCATCGCCCACGGCCGTCCCGGACGCGTCGCCGTGGTGGCGAGCGTCGGCGGCACCGCCGTGATCACCGCCGTCACCGCCGTCGTGCTGGGCGTCGCCTTCCCGAGCCGCTCCGTCGCCGAACGGCACCACCAGGCGCTGTCCGTCACCTCGACGGTCACGACGGGGGCGGAGCAGTCCGGCGGACCCTCCGCGTCGACCTCGCAGTCGGCCACCGCGACGACCACCGCGCCCACGTCGAGGGCGCGGCACTCGGCGCCCACCGGAACCGGGTCCGCCGTCCCCACGGCCTCTGCGGCCGGGGTGCCGACGGCGCCGACCAGCGCGTCGTCGGTTCCCGGCGGCGCCTCCTCGACGACCTCCGCGTCGCCCACGGCCTCGAGCGCCCCCTCGACCTCCACGGCTCCGTCGTCGTCCGCGTCCCCGACCGCGTCGTCCGCGCCGACCGCCTCGTCCTCGCCGGTCGCCTCGCACACGCCGATCGCGACCCACTCGCCGATCCCGACGGGCTCCCCGACGGCGTCGCCGTCGCCGACCGTGTCGGTGTCCCCGTCGCCGACCGCGTCGGGCTCCCCGTCACCCTCGCCGTCCGAGCCCGACCTCCCGTCGACGTCGGGCTCGCCCACGCCGTCCGCATCCGCGAGCCTCCCGGTGACGGTTCCCTTCGGCCTCTCGCTGGGCGCCGGGCACTGAGCCGGCGCCCGCGGGTCGTCAGCGGAGGAACTGCTCCGGGTCGAACTCGTCGAGCGGGATGATGCGCACCCGCGGGAGCGGGGTGTTGAAGGCGCGCACGTCGGTCTCGAGGTCGTAGAGGTGCACGTCGAGGCCGGCGTAAGCGCCGCTGACGAGCTCGGGGACGCCGAGGATGCCGACCTGGTGGCCGGTGGCGAGCAGGTGCTCGACCTGCTCGAGGTAGTCGCGGTCGTGGCTGGCCAGGAGCACGTCGGCGTCGCGGTCGACGACCGCGTCGAGGGTGCGCTGGATGCCGATGTCGACGACCTTCTCCGCGCTGCCGCCCGCGAGCGGCACCGGCCGGAAGCCGATCTGGGTGAGCGCCGTCACGAACGGCCCCGGGAGGTAGCCGTTCGAGGCGTTCAGGAAGAACAGCCCCGTGACGTCCTGCCCCCACAGTCGCCTGGCGAAGTCGAGCACGCGCTCCCAGCGCGGGCGCTCGCTCGGCTCCGGCTTGCGGCCGAGCACGGTCGAGCCGAGCGTGGCGTCGATGTTCTCCCCGTCCACCAGGACGAACGTGCGGCGCGCGGGCATGGCGGCTCCTCTCGAGGAGGCAAGCCTGGCACGCCCGGCCCCGCGGCCGCTCCTAGTCGGGGTAGGCGGTCATCTCGCCGCCGCCGGACGGCGCAGGATGCGGGCGGATGGGGTGGTAGAGCCGCCACGTCTTGGCGTAGTGCCGCAGCCCCCACAGCATGCTGAGCACCACGAACGCCGCGCCGACCAGCAGGCCGAGCACCCCGGCGAGCACGCCGCCGCCCCCGAGCGCCGTGGCGACGGTGGCGCCGAGGAGGCCGGTCAGCAGCCCGTTCACGACGAACTCGAGCAGGAACGAGCTGCCGAACACGTGGCCCGTGCCCTCCGGGAGGATGAAGGAGTAGGTGCGCCGCATCCCGTCCTCGTCGTCGTGGCTCGCCGCGAGGAAGTAGCGCTCCACGCCCGGGTCGAGGTCCACGTACGCGGCACGGAGCCGGTTCATCGCGATCACGTACTCCATGTCCTGATCCGCGACGCTGCCGACCCGCGCCTCCGTCATCAGGCCGATCAGGACGAGGAACGTGAGCACCCCGATCTCGGCCGTGGCGAAGCCGGCGCCGAACCGCGTCGCCTGCCCGAGCAGGCCCAGGGTCACGAGCCCCGCGGAGACCAGGGTGAGGTGGATCGCGATGCGGGTCAGCACCTCGGCCTGGGCCGTGCTCCGGGATGCGAGCAGGCTCCAGTGCTCGGTCGCGAGCAGCTGCGCGCGAACGGCGGGTGGGGGGAGGGGTACGGAGCGATCCGGCTCCATCCGGCCAGTGTGGGCGGGTCGGCGGGGGCGTGGAATACCGGAATCCACGTATTGCGCAGGTCGAGAACGGACCTTCGGCTCAGGTGGGGCGGAGGGCCCGGTGCGAAGCTGAGGCGTGGCCTGGGTCGTGAAGCTGCACCGGGGGAGCGGGGACGACGCCGTCCTCGGGTTCCATCCGTCGCGCCTGGCCGCGATGCGGCAGGCCCACGAGTTCAACCGCCGCTACCAGACGGAGGCCGCCGTGGTGGAGGAGTTCGACGCGTCGCGGGAGCCGTGGCCGGGCGCGACCCGCTGACCGCCGCCCGCGCCCGCCCGCACGTCTGCTGTCGTCCCATCCGCGGGTCGGCGGTCGTCCCATCCGCGGGTCTGCTGTCCGCACGGACAACTGCTGCCGGAACGGCAGCCACAGTCGTCCGTGCGGACAGCAGAAGCGGATGGGGCGGTGCGGCTCAGGCCGCGATGGTGGCGAAGCCCGACTCGAGCAGCGCCCGCGGCGCGAGGCGCGAGAAGCCGGCGAGCTCCCACACCGGCACCGCGGTCGCCTGCTCGCAGGCCCGCAGCACCTCGCTCGGCACGGTCGCCGTGGTCTCGTGCTGCACGACGGCCCCCGCGACCTTCCGGAGGGCGGCGCGGAGACGGGCGAGCTCCAGCGCGTCGCTCGTGAGCAGCAGCAGCGACGCGTCGTCGGCGCTGAAGGCCCACCACTCGGTGCGGAGCCCCGGGAGCACGCCCGCGCCGCTCCAGCGGGCGCCGGTGTCGCGCAGGTCGGGGATGCCCGCGAGCAGCGTGCCGAGGGCGTCGTCGAGCCGGCCCCGCACCTGCAGCCAGAGGGCGCTCGGCGCCGCGCGCAGCGCGTCGTAGGCGAACGCGCGCACCGGGTCGGCGACGCCCGGGCGGGGCAGGTCGGCGAGCGCGACGAGGTCCGGCCTGTGGCGTCGTCGTGTGCCGAGCATGGCGTCCCCCGAACAGGTCACGGATCGGATGAGCACATGGCTACTCCTCCGAGCGCGGCCCGGGGTGCAAGCCGGGCGGCGTGTGGCGAAGCGGCGCCGTGGCCGTCCCGCCGTCCGTGGCTCAGAGGTCGGAGAAGCTCCACTCGGCGTCGCAGCCGGTGCAGCGCCCCATCCACTCGGTGCGGCTCCGGGTCGGCGAGGGAGCGATCTCGACGTGCTCGCCGGATCTGCAGCCCGGGCAGGTCTTCAACCGCACCTCGGCCGCCTCGTCGTACGCCGCTCCCGCGTCCGGTTGCATCACTCCGCCCCCCACGTTCCGTCCCGACCGTTGCATCTTTGCATAGGTTGGGCGGACTCTGACGGGCGTCGGTGAGCGACCTACAAGCCGAGGATGAGCAGGTCCTTCGCCTCGGGCTCGCCGGCCGCGTCGGCGAAGACGGTGAGGGCCTCCACGACGCGCGACCGGTCCGCGTCCGGGATCGTCTGCAGCACCTCGTCGAGGTCGGCCTGACGCCTCGCCGAGACCTCCCGCACGAGGCGGCTGCCCCGCTCCGTGATCCTCACGAGCACCTCGCGCCGCGAGTCGGCGCTCGGGGAGCGGGCGACCCAGCCGCTCGACTCGAGCCGGTCGAGCACCCGGCTGAAGGTCGACGGCACGACCCCGAGGCGCTCCGCCAGCAGGCCGACCCGGGCCGGTCCGGCGGTCTCGAGCAGCACGAGCACGCGGAACTGCGGCAGGGACAGCTCGTCGAGCACCGGGCCCATGCTCCGGGCCACGACGGCGAGCATCGCCCGGGAGGCCCGCAGCAGCGCCTGCTGATCGTTCACCGGCCACACGCTACGGCAGCCCCGGGCGCGCGCGGCAGCCGCTTCCGCGCCGATCCGGGCCGGATGCGACAACCCGGGCGTCTTCACGCGCCCGGGATGTCGCAAGGCGCCCGTCGAGGTGGGGCGGAGGCCGCAGGGCGCCCGTGGCAGCGGGGATGGGGTGGATCAGCGGGGCGTGCGGTGCGCGCGGGCGACCGCCGCGGTGAGCACCGCCGCGAGGGTGAGCCACCCCGCGGCGATCGCGATCAGGAGGTCCATGCCGACGATG
>JBQCCU010000216.1:0-2472 GCA_051961935.1 Amnibacterium sp.
CTCCGTGGCGCCCGCCGCCGCCACGGCGGTGAGCAGGTTCGCGAAGCACCGCCTCGACTGCGCGGCGATCCCGGACGCGAGCCGGCCCTCGCCGTCCGCGCCGGCCTGACCGGAGGCGAAGTGCAGCCCCCCGGCCCCGGCCACGTGGGAGTAGGGACCGGCCGGCCGGGGCAGACCTGCCGCCATCGCCGTGTCTCGCACCATCGCGCCCCTTCCGTCGTCGTGGATCCCGCCGCACGCGCGGAAGGTTCTCCGGTGCGACGGCTCGTACCGTAGCATTCGATCCGCCTGCAGAACCGGCGTTCCGCCGACAGAAACGATTGTCATGAACAACATTGCCGCTTCACCGGCCCATCGCGCCGTGGATCGCGCACTCGAAGTGATCGCTTACCTCGGCGCGCACCCGGGCGGCGTGTCGCTGCACGACCTCGCCACCGCCACGGGCACCCCCAAGCCGACGCTGCACCGGATCCTCCGGTCGATGCGCGAGCGCGGCTTCGCGGCGCAGCCCGAGCCGGGAGGGGACTACTTCCTCGGTGCGGCGGCGGTGGAGGCGGCGTTCCGCTTCCACGCCGGCCTCGACCTGCGCCGCATCCTCCGGCCCCTGCTCGTGCAGGTGCAGCAGGACGCCGCCCAGACCGTGCACCTGGCGACCCTCGACGGCGCCGAGGTGGTCTACCTGGACAAGCTCGAGGCGGATCTCGGCATCCGCCTCTCCTCGGTCGTCGGCGGCCGGAACCCGGCGCACGTGACCGGCGTCGGGAAGGCGCTGCTCGCCGCGCAGCTGACCGGCCCCGCCGCGGTGGAGCGCTGGGTCGAGCGGTTCGGCCCGCTCGCCGTCCGGACGCCCCACTCCGTGGCGACCGCCGCGGACCTCGCGCGCGAGCTCGAGGCGACCCGTGCGCGCGGCTACGCGATCGACGACGAGGAGAGCGAGGAGAGCCTGCTCTGCGTGGCCGCTGAGGTCCCCCTCGTCTTCGGCCCGGCGTCGCCGCCCGTCGCCATCAGCATCACCGGGCTGAAGACCCGCATGACCGCGCTCGGCGTGGAGCGCCTCGGCACGGGCCTGCTCGCCGCCGTGGACGCGTTCGCGTACCGCGCCACCACCGACCACCCCACATCCAAGGAGATCGCATGACCACCATCTGCTTCATCGGCGCCGGAAGCGTCGAGTTCACCCGGGACCTCGTCGCGGACATCCTCCGCTTCCCGGAGCTCGCCGAGGCGACGCTGCGGCTGCACGACATCGACCAGGACCGGCTCGACACGGCCGAGGGCGTCGCCCACTCGGTCGCCAGGCAGCTCGGCGCCTCCCCCACCGTGAGCGCCCACCTGGATCGCCGGGCCGCGCTCGAGGGCGCCGACTTCGTGATCAACATCGTGCAGATCGGCGGCCTCGCGGCCACGAAGGTCGACTTCGAGGTCCCGGCCCGGTTCGGGCTGCGGCAGACGATCGCCGACACGCTCGGCATCGGCGCGATCTTCCGCGGCCTGCGCACGTTCCCCTTCCTGAAGGCGCTCGCCGACGACATCGCCGCGGTGGCCCCGGGCGCGATCCTGCTCAACTACACGAACCCGATGGCGATGAACGTCGGCTACCTGGCGAAGGCCGCCCCGCAGCTGCCGGTCGCCGGCCTCTGCCACTCGGTGTTCTGGACCATCCACGACCTCAGCGAGCTCGTCGGCGTGCCGCACGAGGAGGTCACCTGGACCTCCGCGGGCGTCAACCACCAGGCGTGGGTGCTGTCGATGCGCCACGGTGACACCGACCTCTACCCCCTGCTCGACGAGCGGATCCGGCAGGACGAGCAGCTGCGCCGCCGCGTCCGCGTCGACATGTACCGCCGCCTCGGCTACTACCCGACCGAGACGAGCGAGCACTCGAGCGAGTACGTGCCCTGGTACCTGTCGCACGACGCCGAGATCGAGCGCCTCCGCCTGCCCGTCGGCGCCTACGTCGGCATCAGCGAGGAGAACGTCGGGATCTTCGAGGCGACGAAGCGCACCCTCGCGGCCGGCGAGGAGGTCGCGATCGAGAGCGGCGCGGCGGAGTACGCGCCGCAGGTCATCCACAGCATGGTCACCGGCACGCAGCGCCGCATCCAGGTGAACACGGCGAACACGGGCCTCATCACGAACCTCCCGGCGGGCTCGCCGGTCGAGGTCACCGCGACGGTGGACCGCAACGGCGTGCACCCGTGGTTCATGGGCGCCCTGCCGGAGCAGTGCGCGGCCCTGAACCGCAACTACCTGAACGTGGTCGACCTCACGATCCACGCGGCGCTGAACGAGGACCCGCGCGCGATCCGGCAGGCGGCGATGCTAGACCCGAACACCGCGGCGACCCTGACGGTGGACCGGATCTGGGAGCTGTGCGACGCCCTCGTCGCCGCCCACGGCGACCTGCTGCCCGCCTGGGCGCGCGGCTCGCTCTCCCCGCGGCCCTGACGGCGGCGGTGCGGGGCGGCGGGC
>JBQCCU010000217.1:0-3013 GCA_051961935.1 Amnibacterium sp.
CCCCGAGCGCCGGGCCGGCGACCGGCTCCCGGATGGCGTAGCCGCCGCCGAGCGCCTGCTCGAACGCGGCGCGGACGCGCGGCGCGCGGAAGACGCCGCCGGAGTACGAGACGGGCACCACCTCGTCCGCAGTCGCGGGCAGGCCGTGCCGGACCGCAGCGACGAGCGCGGCGAGCTCGGCCGCCGCGTCGGCCACGATCCCGAGCGCGGTCGCGTCGCCGGCGTCGGCCGCCTCGGTCACGGCGGGGGCGAGGCCCGCGATGCGGCCCCGGTCGGCGCCCCACCCGTCGACGACGACGCCGATCACGTCGAGGTCGGTCGCGGCCCCCACGCGCTCCCGGATCCGCTCGTGCAGCGGGCCGGCGGGCAGGCGGCCGTCGCTCATGCGGGAGAACGCGTTCAGCCCGCGGATCGCGATCCAGTACGCGGAGCCCTCGTCGCCGAAGACCTCGCTCCAGCCGCCGGCGCGGTGCGCGGCGCCGCGCCACTCGCCGTAGGCGATCGAACCGGTGCCGGCGACGACGTTGATGCCGTCCGCACCGCCGAGCGAGCCCGCCCAGCCCGCGACGGAGTCGTTGCCGACGTCGTAGCGGTCGTGGCCGAGCACCCGGCCGACGATGGCGTCGAGCTCCGGCAGGTCGGCGCTCGCCTCCCCGTGGCCCGGCAGCGCGACGAAGGCGCGGTCGATGTCCGCCGCCGTCACCCCGGCGGTCTCGAGCAGCCCGCCGATGCCCTCACCGAGCACCCGTTCGACGAGCTCGATGCCGGTCGAGAAGTAGTAGCAGGTCGGCCCGGTGGCCTCCGCGAGCACGGCGCCTGTCTCGTCCGCGAGCACGTAGGCGGTCTTCGTGCCGCCCCCGTCCACGCCGAGGTAGCGCGCCATCAGCCCTCCAGCGGATGGATGGTCACGCCCTGCACGACGCGGTTGACGTCGCCGCTCGGGAACGGGTTGTCGGTGGGCACCCCGTAGTGCTGCGAGGTGTGCAGCGCGAACAGCTGCGCGAACACCACGTACGGCAGCGCCAGCAGCGCGTCGGGCAGGCCCTCGAGGCCGCCGATCGCAAAGGTGCCTGGCGCGTCGGTCGCGTCCGCGGCGACGGTGAGCACCGCCTCCTCGCCGATCGAGGCGCGCAGCTCGGCGGCGATGTCGAGGTCGTAGGCGCGGGTGTACGGGGCGGCGGAGCAGAAGACGATGACGAAGGTGCGGTCGTCCACCAGCGCCTTCGGGCCGTGGCGGAACCCGAGCGACGAGTCGTGCACCGCGACGATGCGCCCCGCGGCGGTCTCCAGCAGCTTCAGCGCCGACTCCCGGGCGAGGCCGGTGAGTGCGCCGCTGCCGAGGTAGACGATCCGCGCGGGCTCCCGCACCGCGAGGGCCTCGATCACGTCGCGGCGGGCGATCACGGACTCCGCGGCGGCGGCGACGGCCTCCACGTCCGCGTCCCCGGTGAGGGCGAGCAGCACCGACAGCAGCATCGAGGTGAAGCTGGAGGTCATCGCGAAGCCGGCGTCGTTGGCCCGCTCCGGCATCTCGAGCACGAACGAGTCCGCCCGGCCGGCGTGGGCCCGGTGCAGCGCACCGGTCGGGTCGCAGGTGATGACGAGGTGGTGCACCTCGGTCAGGAGCCGGTCCGCGAGCTGCGTCGCGGCGGTGGACTCCGGGCTGTCCCCGGAGCGGGCGAAGGACACCAGCAGGGTCGGCACGTCCTCCGCGAGCAGCTCCACCGGGTCGGCGACGAGGTCCGTGGTGGCGATCGCGTCCACCCGGCGGCGCAGCCGCCCGGTGAGGAACGGGCCCGCGACCTCGCCGACGAACGCCGACGTGCCGGCGCCGGTGAGCACGATCCGCAGCTCGGGGCGCGCGAGCAGCGGGGACAGGAACGCGTCCAGCTCGCTCCGCCGCGCGGCGAGCCGCGCCGCGGCCTCCCGCCACACGTCCGGCTGGCGCACGATCTCCCGCTCCGTCGCGGTGCCCTCACCGACGCGATCGGCGGACAACGTTCCAGTCACCCAGTGACTCCTCTCGACCAGGACCGGCATGGCGCAGGCTTCACGCGGTCCGGCTCATCCTGTTGTGCACGACAACGAAACACCACTGAATCGCTCGAAATGCGCGAGCGCAATGAGCGACTGCGCGATCCGGCTCGGAATGCGCGTCTCAGCCGCGGACCGACGCGCCGCTGCGCGAGAAGTGCTGCACGAGCTCGTCCGGCAACGCCGGGACGTCGCGTGGGACGCTGCCGTTCCGGAGCGAGTCGGCCGCCAGCGCGCCGGCGGCGACGGCCTCCCGTGCCGCGATCGGCGAGACGCGGGTCGGCGCGCCCGTGGCCACGTGCGCGAGGAACTCGGCCATCGTCAGCACGTCCGCCTGCTGATGCCCCTCCCCCTCGCCCTCGATGGGCACCTCGATGTCGCCCTCGAGCGACCAGGTGCGGCGCCGGTTCCAGATCCGGATCACCCCGCCCGGCCCGTCGCCGAAGTTCTCGAGCCGGCCCTTCGTGCCGATGACCGTGTAGTTGCGCCAGTAGTCCGGGGTGAAGTGGCACTGCTCGTAGCTGGCCGTGACGCCGTCCCCGAGGTCCATGAGCATCATCGAGATGTCCTCGACGTCGATGACGGGGTTGAGGCCCGTCTGCTCCGCCGGCGGCCAGTTCTCGAACGAGAACCACTCCGGCATGATCTCGCCGTCGTGGCTGCGGCGGTCCGTCACGTCGCCGTAGACCGTGAGCTCACCCATCGCCGTCACCCGCCGCGTGTACCGCCCCGCGAGCAGGTGGATGACGTCGAGATCGTGGCTCGCCTTCTGCAGCAGCAGGGAGTTCACGCGGGCCCGCTCGGCGTGCCAGTCCTTGAAGTAGTAATCGCCGCCGTTGCCGACGAAGTGCCGGCACCACACGGCCTTCACCTCGCCGATCTCCCCGGCGTCGATGAGGGCCTTCATCTGCTTCACGGCCGAGCCGTGCCGCATGTTGTGGCCGACGTAGAGGGGGGTGTCGGTGCGCGCGGCGATCTC
>JBQCCU010000218.1:0-2173 GCA_051961935.1 Amnibacterium sp.
TTCGGGCGCGGATCGACTCGCTCGTCGAGACCTACGACCGCACGTTCTCGCGGTTCCGGCCCGACTCGGCGGTGGCACGGCTCGCGGCCGCGACCGGTCCGGTGGATCTCGGCCCGTGGGCGCCGCCGCTGCTGGGCACGCTACTGACCCTCGCGCGGCTCACCGGCGGGGCGGTCACGCCGCTCGTCGGCGGTCCCCTCGAGCACCTCGGCTACGACGCGGGGTACCGCCTCACCGCCGAGCCGGGCTACCGCGCCGCCCCGCCCGTCGCGGCGCTGCACCTCGAGGGCACCGTCGCCCGGCTCGACGTCCCGGCGGTCCTCGACGTGGGCGCGGCGGGGAAGGGGCAGCTCGTCGACCTCGTCGTCGAGCTCCTCGCCGAGGCGGGCGAGTCCTCGTTCACGGTGGAGGCGGGCGGCGACCTCCGTGCCGTGGGGGAGGAGGTGCGCGTCGCGCTCGAGCACCCCTTCGACGCGGGCGCCGCCATCGGCGTCGTGCAGGTGGTGGATGCGGCGATCGCCGGATCCGCGCCCAACCGCCGCGCCTGGACCTCACCCGACGGGCGGCGCCTCCACCACGTGCTCGACGGCCGCACCGGCCGCCCGGTCGACGCCGTCGCGGCGACATGGGCGGTGGCCGGCACGGCGCTCGTCGCCGACGCGCTCGCGACCGCCCTCCTCCTCGCGCCGCCGGAGGCGCTCGAGGCGGAGTTCGCCTTCACCTGGCTGCGGATGGCGACCGACGGCCGGGCGCACTGGTCGCCCGGCCTGCCGGCGGAGGTCTTCCGGTGATCGTGCTCGACCGCGTCCGCGGGCTGCTCGGACGGGTCCCCATGGCGCGGCTCGTGCTGCTCTGCCTCGCGGCGATCGCCGCGCTCGCCGTCGTCGCGTCCTGGCTGCGCCTCCTCGCCTACCCGCTGCCGGGCGTCGTCGCGAGCCTCGTCGTCGCCCTGGTCGTCGCGCGGCTCGCGGCCGCCCTGCTCGGGGCGATCGCCAGGGCGCCGGTGCACGGCACGTCCTCCTGGATCACCGGGCTGATCCTGTTCCTGCTGCTCTACCCCTCGGACCGGCCGCAGGACCTGCTGCTGCTCGCGGCCGCCGCGATCGTCGCCGCCGCGTCGAAGTACCTCGTCACCGTGGGCGGCCGGCACGTGCTCAACCCGGCGGCGGCGGGTGCGTTCGTGGTGGGCCTGACCGGGCTGTCCGGCGGCGTCTGGTGGGTGGCGAACCCGGTGCTCCTCCCGCTCGTCGCGGTCACGGGCCTCGCCGTCGCGATCCGGGTCGGCGTGGTCGGTCCCGCGCTCCTCCTCGCCGCGGGCGGCGCGCTGCTCGAGGCGGCCGCGGCCGCCGTCCAGGGCGCGGAGCCGCTCGCGGCGCTCGCCGCGGCGGTGACGAGCACGCCGGTCGTGTTCCTCGCCGCGTTCATGTTCACCGAGCCCGTGACCCTCCCGCCGCGGCGCGGCCAGCGGTACGCGGTCGCCGCGCTCGTCGCGCTGCTGCTCGTGGTCCCGTACGTGGCGCCGTTCCGGCTCGGCACGTTCGGCCCGAGCCCCGAGCTCGCCGTGCTGCTCGGGAACGTGCTCGCCCTCCTGCTCGCCCGGCCGGTCGCCGCGCAGCTCACCTTCGCGGGCCGGCGGCCGCTGACCGCCACCGCCACGGAGTACGCGTTCACGCCCGAGCAGCCCGTGCGGCACGAGGCCGGCCAGTACCTCGAGCTGCAGCTGCCGCACCGGGGCGCCGATCGGCGTGGGATCCGCCGCACCCTCACCATCGTCTCCCCGCCGGGGGACCGGGACCTCAAGGTCGCGGTCAGGACGCGCGAGCCGATGTCCACCTTCAAGCAGGCGCTCGACGTGCTGCCGCTCGGCTCGCGGGTGCGCGCGGTGACCGTCTCGGGCGCGTTCACGCTGCCCGCGGACCGCACGGTGCCGCTCCTGCTGGTGGCGAGCGGGATCGGGATCACGCCGTTCGTCAGCCAGCTGCAGGCCGAGGGCGCCGCCGTCGCCGCCGGCGCGGCGCCGCGCGACGTGCTGCTCGTCGACCGGGTGCCGTCGGGGGAGGACCTGCCCTACCGCGACGTGCTCGAACGCAGCGGCGTGCGCGTGCTCGTCGTCTGCCCCGACCCGGCGTCCCTCGGGCCGGTGCCGGAGCACTGGCACGTCGCCGCGCGCCTC
>JBQCCU010000219.1:0-6181 GCA_051961935.1 Amnibacterium sp.
CTCATCGTCGACGAGATCCAGACCGGCGTCGGCCGCACCGGTGGGTGGTTCGACTACCAGCACGCCGGCGTCGTGCCCGACGCGGTGACGATCGCGAAGGGCATCGCCGGCGGGATCCCGCTGTCCGCCCTCGTCACCTTCGGCCGCGCCAGCCGGCTGCTGCAGCGCGGCGACCACGGCAGCACGTTCGGCGGCAACCCCTTCGCCACCACCGTCGCGAACGCCGTGCTCGGCGAGATCGAGCGCGCGGACCTGATCGGCAACGCCGCCCGGCGCGGCCCCGAGATCCGCGACCTCGTGCTCGGGCTGGGCTCGCCGCTCGTCACCGAGGTGCGCGGCCGCGGGCTCCTGATCGGCGTCGGCGTCGTCGAGGGCGCGGCGCCGGCCGTCGCCGCGGCGGCGCTCGAGCGCGGCCTCATCGTGAACCCCATCAACCCCACCTCGATCCGCATCGCCCCGCCCCTGATCGTCGGGGATGAAGAGATCGCCGCGTTCGCCGACCGCTTCGGCGCGGCGCTCGCCGCGAGCTGACCGCCAGCCCACGACCCGAAAGGCGCCCGTGACCCGCCACTTCCTCCGTGACGACGACCTCGGCCCGGCCGAGCAGGCCGAGGTCCTCGATCTCGCCGCCGCCATGAAGCGCGACCGCTGGGGCGTGAAGCCCCTCGAGGGCCCGCAGACGGTCGCCGTGATCTTCGACAAGTCGTCGACCCGCACGCGGGTGAGCTTCGCGGTCGGCATCGCCGACCTCGGGGGCAGCCCGCTCATCATCTCGACCGCGAACAGCCAGCTCGGCGGCAAGGAGACCCCGTCGGACACCGCGCGGGTGCTCGAGCGCATGGTGTCGGCCATCGTCTGGCGCACCTATGCGCAGTCCGGCCTCGACGAGATGGCCGAGGGCACGACCGTGCCGGTCATCAACGCCCTGTCCGACGACTTCCATCCCTGCCAGCTGCTCGCCGACCTGCTCACCATCCGGGAGCACAAGGGCCGGCTCGCCGGCCTCACCGTCGCGTTCGTCGGCGACGGCGCGGACAACATGGTGCACTCCTACCTGCTCGCCTGCACGACCGCCGGCATGCACGTCCGCGTCGGGTTCCCCGAGCAGTACCCGCCGCACGCGGACGTCGTCGCGGATGCGGAGCGGATCGCCGCCGGCACGGGCGGCTCCGTCACCCTCACGCACGACCCGGCCGACGCGGTGCGCGGCGCCGACGTCGTCGTGACCGACACCTGGGTGTCGATGGGGCGCGAGGACGAGAAGGAGCAGCGGGTCGCGGCGCTCGCGACCTACAAGGTGACGGAGGCGCTGATGGCCGAGGCCGCCGAGGACGCCGTCTTCCTGCACTGCCTCCCCGCCGACCGCGGGTACGAGGTCGCACCCGAGGTGATCGACGGGCCGCAGTCCGTGATCTGGGACGAGGCCGAGAACCGGCTCCACGCGCAGAAGGCGCTCCTCGCCTGGCTGCTCAGCAGGACTGACCGCGGCCCCGCGGCTCCCGGGCAGGTCGCGTCCCGCGGCACGCCCTAGGCTTGACGGCGAAGAACGACGCTCGGAGGGAGTCGCGTGGCGGATCGGGTCGTGCTCGCCTACTCGGGAGGTCTCGACACCTCCGTCGGCATCGGCTGGCTGAAGGACGCCACCGGCAAGGAGGTGGTCGCCCTCGCCGTGGACGTCGGGCAGGGCGGCGAGGACCTCGAGGACATCCGGCAGCGCGCCCTCGCCTGCGGTGCCGTCGAGTCGATCGTCGTCGACGCGAAGGACGAGTTCGCCGAGCAGTTCCTGATGCCGGCGCTCAAGACGAACGCGCTGTACCAGAAGCGGTACCCGCTCGTCTCCGCGCTGTCCCGGCCGCTGATCGCCCGGCACCTCGCGAGGACCGCGCTCGAGCTCGGCGCCGACTCGGTCGCGCACGGCTGCACCGGCAAGGGCAACGACCAGGTGCGGTTCGAGGCGGCGGTGGCCGCGATCGCGCCGGAGCTGACGAGCATCGCGCCGGTCCGGGACCTCGCCCTCACCCGCGACAAGGCGATCGTGTACGCGGAGGAGCACGGGCTGCCGATCCAGCAGTCGAAGAAGAGCCCCTACTCCATCGACCAGAACGTCTGGGGCCGGGCGGTCGAGACCGGGTTCCTCGAGGAGCCCTGGAACGGCCCGATCGAGGACCTGTACGCCTACACGCAGGACCCGACCACCCCGCGGGAGGCCGAGGAGGTCGTGATCTCCTTCACCGCCGGGGTGCCGACCGCGATCGACGGCGAGGCGGTCACCCCGCTGCAGGCCGTGCAGCGGATGAACGCGATCGCCGGCCGCCACGGCGTCGGCCGCATCGACATCGTCGAGGACCGGCTCGTCGGCATCAAGAGCCGCGAGGTGTACGAGGCCCCGGGCGCGATCGCGCTGATCACGGCGCACGAGGAGCTCGAGAACCTCACCCTCGAGCGCGACCTCGGCCGCTACAAGCGCGACGTCGAGAACACGTGGGCGCAGCTCGTCTACGACGGGCTCTGGTTCTCGGAGCTGAAGCGGGCGCTCGACGCGTTCGTCGACCGGAGCCAGGAGCACGTCACGGGCGACATCCGCCTCAAGCTCTGGGGCGGCAGCGCGGTGGTCACGGGACGGCGCAGCACCGAGAGCCTCTACGACTTCTCGCTCGCCACCTACGACACGGGCGACACCTTCGACCAGTCCCTGTCGAAGGGCTTCATCGAGCTCTGGAGCCTGCCGAGCAAGATCTCGGCTCGGCGCGACCTCGGCCGCCCCTGACATGGCGGCGTCGGACGGCACCGTCTCGGGCGCGCTGTGGGGCGGCCGGTTCAGCGCCGGCCCCTCGGCCGAGCTCGCGGCCCTCAGCCGGTCCACGTCGTTCGACTGGCGGCTCGCCCCCTACGACATCGCCGGATCGAAGGCGCATGCCGAGGCGCTCCACGCGGCGGGCTACCTGACCGACGAGGACCACGTGGCGCTGCAGGCCGGCCTCGACCGGCTCGCCGCCCGCATCGCCGACGGCTCGCTCGTCCCGGGACCCGGCGACGAGGACGTGCACGGCGCCCTCGAGGAGGCCCTGCTGGCGGAGGTCGGCGCCGAGCTCGGCGGCCGGCTGCGGGCGGGCCGGTCCCGAAACGACCAGATCGCCACGCTGATCCGGCTCTACCTGAAGGATCACGCGCGCGCGATCGCGCTGCAGCTCATCGACCTCGTCGACGCGCTCGCGAGCCAGGCGGACGCCACGTTCGGCGCGATCCTGCCCGGCCGCACCCACCTGCAGCACGCGCAGCCCGTGCTGCTCGCGCACCACCTGCTCGCGCACGCCTGGCCGCTGGTGCGGGACCTCGGCCGGCTCGCCGACTGGCGTCGGCGCGCGGACGCCTCCCCGTACGGCTCCGGCGCCCTCGCGGGCTCGAGCCTCGGCCTCGACGACCTCCTCGTCGCCCGCCGCCTCGGCTTCGAGCGCACCGTCGAGAACTCGATCGACGGCACCGCCGCCCGCGACGTCGTGGCCGAGTTCGCCTTCGTCGCCGCGATGATCGGGGTGGACCTGTCACGCCTGGCCGAGGACGTCATCCTCTGGTCGACCAGGGACGTCGGATTCGCCCGGCTCCACGACTCCTGGTCGACGGGGTCGTCGATCATGCCGCAGAAGAAGAACCCCGACATCGCGGAGCTCGCCAGGGGCAAGGCGGGGCGGCTCATCGGGGACCTCACCGGGCTGCTCGCGACGCTGAAGGGCCTGCCGCTGGCCTACAACCGCGACCTGCAGGAGGACAAGGAGCCGGTCTTCGACCAGGTGCAGACCCTCGAGGTGCTCCTCCCCGCCGTCACCGGGCTCGTCGCGACCCTGAAGTTCGACGTGCAGGCGATGGCCGCCTCGGCGCCGCAGGGCTACTCGCTCGCGACCGACGTCGCCGAATGGCTCGTGAAGCAGGGGCGTCCGTTCCGGGAGGCGCACGAGGTCACCGGTGCGCTCGTCAAGGCGGCCGAGGAGCGCGGCGTCGGTCTCGACGGGCTGTCGGACGAGGACCTCGCCGCGGTGTCGCCGGCGCTCACCCCCGCTGTTCGGGACGTGCTCACCATCGAGGGCTCGGTGGCGTCGCGGACCGGGGTGAGCGGCACCGCCCCCGACCGCGTCCGCCACCAGCTCGCGGTGCTCACCGAGCACGTCCGGGCCGTGAAGCGGGCCATCGATGGCTGATCGGCGCCGGCCCGACCCTGCGCGCCCGGAGCGGCCGTGGGCGCTGCCGGTGATCGTCGTGCTGGCGGTCGTCGTGGTCGCGGGCGGCGTGGTCTGGGCGACGCTGCTGGGACACCTGTTCTGAGCACCAGGACCCTGCTCGAGGCCCCGGCGCTGGCGGTCGCTCCGCGCCTGCTCGGCGCTCGGCTCACGCACCGGACGGCCGAGGGCACCGTCGTCGTGCGGCTCACCGAGGTGGAGGCGTACCACGGGCAGGGCGAGGACCCCGGCTCGCACGCGCACCGGGGGCGCACCCCGCGGAACGCCGTGATGTTCGGGCCGCCCGGCCACCTGTACACCTACTTCACCTACGGGATGCACACCTGCGCCAACGTGGTGTGCCTGCCCGAGGGGCTCGCGGCGGGGATCCTGCTGCGCGCGGGCGAGGTCGTCGAGGGGGAGGACCTCGCGGCCGCCCGCAGGCGCGGCGCGGCGCGGCGCGACCTCGCCCGCGGGCCGGCACGGCTGGCCTCGGCGCTCGGGATCACGCTGGCCGACGGCGGCGCGGATCTGCTCGATCCGGACGGCGCCTTCCTGCTCGAGCTGCCCGAGCGGCAGGCCGGGCCGGTCGCGCGGGGACCGCGCACCGGGGTGTCGGGGCCGGGCGGGGACGCGGACCGCTACCCGTGGCGGTTCTGGCTGGCGGAGGAGCCGACCGTCTCGCCCTACCGCAGGGCGGTCACGCGCGCACCGCGCCGGCCGTGAGCCCCGCGACGATCCGCCGCTGGAAGAGGAGCACGAGCACGATCAGCGGCACCGTCACGACCGCCCCCGCGGCCGCGGTCGTCGTGTAGCCGGTGAGGTAGGCCGAGAAGTTCCCGATCACGACGGTGACGGTGGTGGTGCGGTCGCCGGTGAGCACGGTGGCGAGCACGTACTCGTTCCAGGTGGCGAGGAAGGACAGGATCGCCGCGGTGAGCACCGACGGGGCGGCGAGCGGCAGGATCACGTGGCGGAACGCCTGTCCCCGGGTGCAGCCGTCGACCCGGGCGGCGTCCTCGAGCTCCCACGGCAGGCCCTGGAAGAACGACTGCAGCGTGAAGACCGTGAGGGGCAGGCTGAGGGCGAGGTAGGGCAGGGCGATCGCCTGGTACGAGTAGGACCACTGCAGCGCGGCCCAGATCCCGTACAGCGGCGTGGCGAGCGAGGCGCCGGGGAGCATCGAGGCGGCGAGGAGCGCGCCGAGCACGAGGTCCTGCCCCGGGAACCGCCAGCGGGCCAGGCCGTACGCGGCGGTCGCCCCGACGAGCAGCGAGGCCAGGGTGACGACCGCGCTGAGAAGGAGGCTGTTCCCGATGCCGCGCAGCAGCAGGTCGGAGGGGTCGAACGCGGCCGCGAAGTTGCGGAGCGTCGGCCTGGTGGGCACCGGCGTCAGCTCGTAGGCCGTGCTCGGGTCGCGGAACGCCTCCGCCAGGAGCCAGTACACGGGGGTCAGGCACCAGAGGCCGATCAGGACCGCCTGCACGCCCGTGCGCACCGACCTGATCCGATGCCGCGGGCGCCGCGCGGCCGGCCGCAGCGGTGCCTCGGCCGCCTGCGCCGCCCGGCCGGTGACCGGCCCGGCGGTGGCCGTCATCGGGTGAGCAGCACGAGCGCCGCGGCGGCGACGGCCCAGATCCAGCTGGCGAGGGTGCCGACGATGAACCGCTCCCGGACCGCGCCGGTCTCGAGCTCGGTGAAGCGGCCGACGCCCTTGATCGCGATGATGACGGCGAGCGCCTCCGGGAAGCCGGCCACGATGGCGCCGGCGACGGCGAGGCGCTCGAGCAGCCCGATGACCTCGCCGCCCCGGAGCAGCTCCCGGCCGTCGGCGGCGATCAGGCCGCCGTGGGCGCCCTCCGGCTCATCGAAGTGGACCCGGTCGAGCACCGATCGCGTGACCGGGCTGCCTCCGGCGACGGCGATCACGAGCGCCGCGACGGTGACGACGGCGGTGAACGGTGACGGCG
>JBQCCU010000220.1:0-4545 GCA_051961935.1 Amnibacterium sp.
CCTTAGCCGGCGACGTCGATGCGGCACTCGCACACGGCGGGCGACCAGTCGCCGCGGGCGAGCGCCAGGTCGCCGATCGGGTTGACGCCCGGGCCGGCCGCGAGCGCGTGCGCGGCGAGCGCGTGCAGGCACTTCACCCGGGTGGGCATGCCGCCGGCGCTCACCCCCGCGAGCTCGGGCACCTGCCCGGCCGCCTCGCGGTCGGCGAGGTAGGCGCGGTGCGCGGCCTCGTAGGCGGCGGCGAGCTCCGGCTCGGCGTCCAGCCGCGCGGTGAGCTCGCGCATCCGCCCGTCCGCCTCGAGTCGCGACATCGCGGCGACGAGCAGCGGATGCGTGAGGTAGTAGAAGGTCGGGAACGGCGTGCCGTCGCCGAGCCGCGGGGCGGTGGAGACGACCGCCGGCTCCCCGGTGCGGGTGCGCGCCGCGATGGCCAGCACGTCGCGGGCGGGCCGGCCGAGCTGCGCCGAGACGGCCTCGAGGTCGGCCTCGGTGGGGGCGCTCATCCGCCGTGCGCCGCGGTCGACGGGTGCGCGGAGTCCGTCGTGCCGGCGGTGATCACCGAGTCGAGCAGGCCGGTGAGCCAGTTCGAGGAGGTCTGCTGCACGGCCGCGCCGGACGTCGCGGCGCCGGAGCCGGTCGCCGGCAGGCCGACCACGCGGGAGGTGGTCTCCCCCGGCATCACGTAGAAGAGCCGGCTGCCGGCCTGCGACCGGATGTAGGCGGGGTCGTTCCAGCGCGCGGCCTGCGCGTCGAGGGACTTCAGGTCCCGCTCCTGGCCGGCGACCTTCGCCCGCTCGTCCTGCAGCTGCTGCTGCGTCGTGAGGTAGGTGCTCACCTGCGGCGCGAGGCTGAGCACGGCGAAGACGAGCAGCACGAGCGCGGCCACCGCGAGGCCGGGGATGCGCACGCCCGCGAGCGGGCCGCACACGAGCGTGAGGCGGCGTCGCGCGGCGGGCGCGCTCTCCCGTGCGGCGTCCGACATGATCCCCCGTTCCGCGTCCCCGCGGCGGGGCCTCAGCCCTGGAAGCGCGGGAAGGCGCTCCTGCCGGCGTAGACCGCGGCCTCGCCGAGCTCCTCCTCGATCCGGAGCAGCTGATTGTATTTCGCGACCCGCTCGGACCGGGCAGGCGCTCCGGTCTTGATCTGGCCCGCGTCGGTGGCGACGGCGAGGTCGGCGATCGTCGTGTCCTCCGTCTCGCCGGAGCGGTGGGAGAGGATCGCGGTGTAGCCGTTGCGCTGCGCGAGCGCGACCGCGTCGAGGGTCTCGGTGAGGGTGCCGATCTGGTTCACCTTCACGAGGATCGAGTTCGCGACCTTGCGGGCGAGGCCCTGCTGCAGGCGGGCGGGGTTCGTGACGAAGAGGTCGTCGCCGACGATCTGCACCTTCGTGCCGAGCTCGGCGGTGAGGGTCTCGTATCCGGCCCAGTCCTCCTCCGCCAGCGGGTCCTCGATGGAGACGAGCGGGTAGCTCGCGACGAGGTCGGCGTAGTAGGCGCTCATCTCGGCGGCGCTGCGGGACTTGCCCTCGAAGGTGTAGGCGCCGTTCTCGAAGAACTCGGTGCTCGCCACGTCGAGGGCGAGGGCGATGTCCTTGCCGGGCGTGTAGCCGGCCTTCTGGATCGCCTCCATGAGCAGGTCGAGCGCGGCGCGGTTGCTGTCGAGGTTCGGGGCGAAGCCGCCCTCGTCGCCGAGACCGGTGGAGAGGCCCTTGCTGCTCATCAGGCTCTTCAGCGCGTGGTAGGTCTCCGCGCCCCAGCGCAGGGCCTCCCGGAACGACTCCGCGCCGATCGGCAGGATCATGAACTCCTGGATGTCGACGTTCGAGTCGGCGTGCGCGCCGCCGTTGATGACGTTCATCATCGGGACCGGCAGGAGGTGGGCGTTCGGGCCACCGAGGTAGCGGAAGAGGGGCAGCTCGGCGGAGAGCGCGGCGGCCTTCGCGACGGCGAGGCTGACGCCGAGGATCGCGTTCGCGCCGAGGTTCGACTTGTTCTCGCTGCCGTCGGTGCTGATGAGCGTGGCGTCGACGATGCGCTGGTCGGCCGCGTCGATGCCCTCGACGGCCGGGCCGAGCTCGTCGATGACGGCCTCGACGGCCTTCTCGACGCCCTTGCCGCCGTAGCGGCCCTTGTCGCCGTCACGGAGCTCGTAGGCCTCGAACGCGCCGGTGGAGGCGCCGGAGGGCACCGCAGCGCGGGCGACGACGCCGTCCTCGAGGAGCACCTCGACCTCGACGGTCGGGTTGCCGCGCGAGTCGAGGATCTCGCGGGCGTCGATGGTGTCGATGGCGGCCATGGGAGGGTCCTTCCGTCGGTTCCTGCTCGGCCGGCGAGCGGCCGGGGGCAAGCCTAGTGACGGCGGGCGGACGACGGCTGGCGGCCGCCGGCGGCTGCCGCGAGACTGGCGCCGTGCCCGCGCATCCCATCATGTTCGAGGACGACGACCCCGCCCTCGCCCGGCTGCGGGCGCTCGCCCTGGCGCTGCCGGGGGCGGAGGAGCGGATCGCGCACGGGCGGCCGTGGTTCTTCGCCGGAGGCGCGTTCGCCGTCTACGGCGGCGGCACGAAGGGCCCGGATGCGGTGCGGCACGACCGCGCGCTGCTCGTCCACGTGGACGACGACGAACGGCCGGCGCGGCTGCAGGACGTGCGGTTCTTCGTCCCGGCCTACGTCGGGCCGAAGGGCTGGCTCGGCATCGATGTCGACGGGCCCGACACCGACTGGACGGAGGTCGCCGAGCTGCTCGACGCGTCGTTCCGCCGGGTCGCGCCGGCGCGGCTCCTCCGCGAGCTCGACGCGCGCGGCTGATCGGTCCGCTCTGCACGAACGACGGAGAAGTCGCATCCGCAGAGCCGGATCATGCGGATCCGAGGCCCGTTTCCGCGAGAGCTCCGTCGTTCGTGCAGAAAGCGCGGATCAGGTGAGGGGGCGCTGCTCCCCCAGGCCGTCGGCCGTCACCGTGGCGACGGCCGTGAAGCCCTCCGCGGCGAGCGCGTCGAGCTGCGCCTTGCGGTTGCGGCGGGCGCGCTCGAGGCGCACCCGGCCGGCGAGGTCGCGCGCCTGCCGCTTCGCGGCGAGCAGGGCGCCGGGCGGCACGTCGGCGTCGTGGAGCAGGGCGAGGGCCGTGCTCTCGACGGACGACTCGGGCAGCAGGTCGAGGATCCGCTCGAAGCCGATCGAGAAGCCGACCGCGGGCACATCCCGGCCGAGGAAGCGGCCGATCATGCCGTCGTAGCGGCCGCCGCCGCCGACCGAGCTCGACGAACCGGGGTGCGCGATCTCGAAGATCGTGCCCGTGTAGTAGCCCATGCCGCGCACCAGCACGGGGTCGAAGACGAGGTCGACCGTGGGCAGCGCGTCGCGGAGGGCGAGCAGGTCGCGGTAGGCGTCGGCGTCGAGCCACGCGGGCGGATCCACGAGCAGGTCCCAGCCGGCGGAGGCGAGCTGCGCGAACGCGTCGTCGAGGCCGGCCGTGTCGATGCGGAGGTCGGCGAGCTCCGAAACGACGCCGGGGACGCCGATCTTGTCGAGCTTGTCGATCGTGATGAGCGCACGGGGCGCGGCCGTCTCCGCGACGCCCCAGGTGGCGAGGAGCCGGTTCAGGATGCGGCGGTCGTTGATCCGCACCTGCACCTCGCCGAGGCCGAGCGCCGCGAGCGCGTCCGTGGTGGCGGACAGCAGCTCGAGCTCGGCGACCGCGCCGGGCTCGCCGAGCACGTCGATGTCGCACTGCACGAACTGGCGGTACCGGCCGCGCTGCGGACGCTCCGCGCGCCACACCGGCCCGATCTGCACCGAGCGGAACACCGGGGGCAGCTGCGCCTGGTTCGTGGCGTAGAAGCGGGCGAGCGGCACGGTGAGGTCGTAGCGGAGGCCGAGGTCGGCGAGCGCGAGCGGGTCGCCCGCGTCCGCGGCGGCCGCCAGGTCCGCGTCCGTGAGGCCGCGCCTCAGCACGCTGTAGGCGAGCTTCTCGTTGTCGCCGCCGATGCCGCTGTGCAGCCGGCCGACCTCCTCGAGCGCCGGGGCCTCGATCTCGTCGAACCCGTGGGCACGGTAGACGGCGCGGATGGTGGCGAGTGCGCGCTCCCGCCTGGCCTTCTCGGCGGGCAGGAAGTCGCGCATGCCGCGGGGCGGGTTCACGGGGGCGGCCATGCCTCCATCCTGGCGGACGGCCCGCGCTCGGATTCGCGCGCCCGCTGCCGCCCCCTGCCTCCGCCCCGGAGCGGCAGCGCGGACTTGCCACGTTCTGACCTCATCCGGCCCGTCTGAGGTCGGAAAGTGGCAAGTGCGCGCTTCAGCGCTCGGTGGAGGCGATCCCTTCCGCCTCGCGGATGCGCGTGGTCAGGCGGCGGAGGGCGCCCCGGAGCGCGCGCTCCGCGTCGAGGCCCTGCGCGGCCGCGGCGGTCACCGTGTCGAGGAGGGCGTCGCCGAGCACCTCCTCGTCCCCCGGCACCGGTCCCGCAGGCCGCATCTCGAGCCCGACGCGCGCCGCACGGCCGAGCAGCTTCTCCGCGAGCAGCAGCGACGGCATCCCCATCGGCACACC
>JBQCCU010000221.1:0-2162 GCA_051961935.1 Amnibacterium sp.
GCGGGCGGACCTCGCCCTGCGGGCGCGCAGCGCGCTCGACGGGCACGCGCTCGCGATCGTCGGCGACACCCCGAGCGACGGCGTCGCGGCGGATGCGGCCGGCATCCCGTTCCTCGGCGTCACCACCGGCGCGTTCGACGCCGGGGCGCTCACCGGCAGCGGCGCGGTCCTCGTGGTCCCCGACGTCGAACGGGGCCTCGCGGAGCTGCTCGACGCCCTGGAGTCGCTCGCCGGCTGACCGCAACGGTGACTTGCCACAATCCGCCCTCCAAGGACCCCTTCCAGGGCGAGAAGTGGCAAGTCACCGAGGAGGGAGGGTCAGGCCGCGTTCGAGGGGTGCAGCGCCTTCACGAGGCGCTCGTCGAGCCGCCGCTGCCGCGCGTCGGCCGCCCGGGCGGCGAGGAGGCGGGCCTGCTGCTGCCAGATTGAGCGCACCGTGAGCCACACCGTGTCGTCCTCCTCCTGCTCGAGGAGCAGCAGCCGCTCCGCGCAGGACGGCGATCCGGGCCGCGAGCCGTAGACGTAGCCGATCCGCCCTGGCTCGTCGATCACGGAGACGACCTTCACGGGGCCGGAGCCCTCCAGCCCGTCGGGACCGGTGAGCGTCGCGGTCATCCCCGGGGTGATCCAGGGCGTGCCGTCCTCGAGGAACAGCGGACCGGCCCCCCGCGACGATCCCGACCGGGGTTCGGCGCGGATCTCCTGCACGGCGAACCCGGCGGCCCGCAGCGCTCCCCAGGTCATGAGCGCGCGGCCGGCGAGCTCGAAGCGCCGCTCGCCGCTGCCCACGCGATGGCGCAGCTCGGCCGCCTTGAACCCGGGCGGCGGGAAGGAGACGACCCCCGGGCTCACCGTGGCGCCGATCGCCGTGTAGTTGAGGCCCGGCTCCGGCGCGTGCAGCGCGGTGCGCCGACGCGGCCCCGTCACCGCTTCGCCTGCTCCGTGTCGCCCGAGAGCGCGGCGATGAACGCCTCCTGGGGCACCTCGACGCGGCCGACCATCTTCATCCGCTTCTTGCCCTCCTTCTGCTTCTCGAGCAGCTTGCGCTTGCGGGTGATGTCACCGCCGTAGCACTTGGCGAGCACGTCCTTCCGCATCGCGCGGATCGACTCACGGGCGATGATCCGGGCGCCGATGGCGGCCTGGATGGGCACCTCGAACTGCTGCCGCGGGATCAGCTTCTTCAGCCGCTCGGTCATCAGCACCCCGTAGGCGTACGCCTTGTCCCGATGCACGATCGCGCTGAACGCGTCGACACGGTCGCCCTGCAGCAGGATGTCGACCTTCACGAGGTCCGCGGCCTGCTCCCCCGCCGGTTCGTAGTCGAGGCTCGCGTACCCGGCGGTCCGGCTCTTCAGCTGGTCGAAGAAGTCGAAGACGATCTCGCCGAGCGGGATCGTGTAGGTGATCTCGACGCGTTCCTCCGAGAGGTACTCCATCCCCTCGAGCGAGCCGCGGCGGCTCTGGCAGAGCTCCATGACCGTGCCGACGTAGTCCTTCGGCGTGAGGATCGCGGCCTTCACCATCGGCTCCCGCACCTCGGCCACCTTGCCGACGGGGAACTCGCTCGGGTTCGTGACCGTGACCTGCTTGCCGTCGTCGGTGTCCACCTCGTAGATCACGGACGGCGCGGTCGCGATGAGGTCCAGGCCGAACTCGCGCTCGAGGCGCTCCGTCACGATCTCGAGGTGCAGGAGGCCGAGGAAGCCGCAGCGGAAGCCGAAGCCGAGCGCCACCGACGTCTCCGGCTCGTAGACGAGCGCGGCATCGGAGAGCTTCAGCTTGTCGAGCGCCTCGCGGAGCTCCGGGTAGTCGGCGCCGTCGATCGGATAGAGCCCGGAGAACACCATCGGCTTCGGTTCCGTGTAGCCGGCGAGCGGTTCGGTGGCCGGTTTGACGGCGGTGGTGACCGTGTCCCCGACCTTGGACTGGCGCACGTCCTTCACACCCGTGATGAGGTAGCCGACCTCGCCGACGCCGAGCCCGTTCGTCGGCGTCGGCTCCGGGGAGGAGACGCCGATCTCGAGGATGTCGTGGGCGGCCCGCGTGGACATCATCTGGTTGCGCTCACGGGCGCCCAGGCGCCCGTCGACCATGCGGACGTAGGTGATGACGCCGCGGTAGGAGTCGTAGACCGAGTCGAAGATCGCCGCTCGAGCAGG
>JBQCCU010000222.1:0-3706 GCA_051961935.1 Amnibacterium sp.
GGGGAACTCCGGCGGCGAGTCCGAGGCGATCATCGGCGAGTGGCTGGAGTCCCGCGGCGTGCGGGACCGGGTCGTGATCGCCACCAAGGTCGCGAGCCTCGAGGGCCGCCGCGGCCTGTCGGCGGCGAACATCACCGCCGCCGTCGAGGACTCCCTGCGCCGGCTGCGCACCGACCGCATCGACCTCTACTTCGCGCACCGCGACGACCCGTCGGTGGAGCAGGCCGAGACGATGGGCGCCTTCCACGCCCTCGTGACGGACGGGAAGGTCCGCGAGCTCGGCGCCTCGAACTTCTCGCCCGCGCGCCTGCGGAGCGCCGCGCGGATCGCCGCCGCCTCCGGGCTCACCCCGTTCACCGTCGCGCAGGACGAGTGGAGCCTCGTCGCCCGCGACGCGGAGCGCGAGCTCGTGCCGACGATCGGGGAGCTCGGCATGGTCGAGGTGCCCTACTCCTCGCTCGCGAGCGGCTTCCTCAGCGGCAAGTACCGGCCCGGGACCAGCGTGTCGTCGCAGCGCGCCGGGAGCGCCGCGGCGTACCTCGACGACCCGCACAACCTGCAGCTGCTCGGCGTGCTCGACGACGTGGCGGCCGAGCGGGGCGTGAGCGTGACCGCGGTGGCGCTCGCGTGGCTCCGGTCCCAGCCGCACGTCGGCGCGCCGATCGCCTCCGCCCGCACGCCCGAGCAGGTCGCCGACCTGATGCAGTCCGCGGACCTGCGGCTCAGCCAGCAGGAGCTCGAGCTGCTGTCGGAGCCGACCGCCCCGGTCGCCGCCTGACCCGTGGGACGGTCCCGCGGGGGCGCCCAGGCCCAGGAGGAGCGCGTCTGCGTGGTGTGCGGCCGGCGCATCGAGTGGCGACGGAAGTGGGCACGCGACTTCGCCTCGGTCCGCTACTGCAGTGACGCCTGCCGGCGCGCGGGTCTCACTCCGTTGGACCGCGAGCTCGAGCAGCGGATCCGCGACCTGCTGGCATCCAGGGCACCGTCGGCGACGATCTGCCCGTCCGACGTGGCACGCGCGACCGCGGAGGACTGGCGCGGATTGATGGAACCGGTCCGGCGGGCCGCCCGGCGCCTCGTCGCGTCGGGCGAGGTGGACATCGTGCAGGGTGGGCGCGTCGTCGATCCCTCCACGGCACGCGGGCCGATCCGCATCCGCCGGCACGGCGCCTGACAGGAGAATGAACGCGTGGCGGAGCAGGAGCAGGGCGAATCGACGGTCACCGTCCTGGTGGCGCTGGCCGCCAACCTCCTGATCGCCGTCGCGTAGTCGGTCGCGGCGCTGCTCACCTCCTCGGCCTCGATGCTGGCCGAGGCGGCGCACTCCTGGGCGGACACGGCGAACGAGGTGTTCCTCTTCATCGCCGGCAAGCGGGCCGCGAAGCCGCCCACCCCGCGGCACCCGCTCGGCTTCGGCCGCGACACGTACGTGTGGTCGCTCTTCGCGGCGGTCGGGCTCTTCGCCGTCGGCGCGGCCGTCTCGGTGCTGCACGGCATCCAGGAGATCGGGGTGCGGGGCCCGGCCGAGGAGCCGCTCATCAACTACCTCGTGCTCGCGGTCTCGTTCGTGCTCGAGGGGATCTCGTTCCTCCGCGCGTTCCAGCAGGTGCGGCGGAGCGCCGCCGCGGCCGATCGGGACCTGCTCGACTACGCGCTCTCCACGAGCGATCCGACGGTGCGGGCCGTCGTGTTCGAGGACGCCGCCGCCCTCGTCGGCGTCGTGCTGGCGGCCGTCGGCGTCGCGCTGCACCAGGCGACGGGCAGCGGCGTCTGGGACGCGGCCGGCTCCATCGCGGTGGGGCTGGTGCTCGGCGTCACCGCGATCGTGCTGATCCAGCAGAACCGGCGCTTCCTCATCGGCGAGGCGGTCGATCCGGACGTCCGCGCGTCGGTGCTCGACCTCCTGCTGACGCGGGACGACGTGCTCGGCGTCGGCTACCTGCACCTCGAGTACGTGGGGCCCGGCTCCGTGTTCCTGGTCGCTGCCGTCGACCTCACGGACGACGAGCCGGAGCACGAGGTCGCGCTGCGCCTGCGCCGCATCGCGCAGGAGCTCGAGCAGCGCCCGCACGTGCTCCGCGCGATCATCACGCTCTCCCTCCCCGAGGACGCCCCGGCGGTGCCCTGACCCCCGGGGGCCCGCGCACTGGGGGTGCCGTCGCGCGTGCCGAGCGAGCCCCGATCGGCGATCCTGAACGCGTCGCCGAAGGGAGGCGCTCGGGGGAGCGCCGCGGATCCGGCGGATCGGGGGGATCGTGCGGGAGCAGGCACGCTCGGAGCGGCTCGCCGCGGTGGCGCTCGTGGTCTTCGTGGTCGCGGCGCTCGCCCTCGCCTGGTCGTGGCGCGTCGGCGTGGTCGTGGCGCTGGTGGTCGGCATCGCCGGCACCGTGCTGAACGGCGTCGCTTTGCAGCGGCAGGCGGAGGCGCAGCCGCACGACGGCGAGATCGACTTCGACGTCCCCGGACCGGACGAGCTCGGCCGCGACGTGCGCCGCATGCGCGTGCGGCTCGGCGACGACTGGGCCGACTTCACCCGTGCGGCGACGATCGTCACCGCCTCGCAGTGGGCCTCCACCGCGGGGCTCCAGCGGGACCTCGGCGTCGCCGCATCCCGCGCCCGGCACCTGCTCGACCTCCTCGAGGAGGAGGGCTTCGTGGGGCCGCCGCGCGGCACCGCCCCCAGGACGGTGCTCGTCCCGGCGGAGTCGGCCGGCGAAGTGCGGCGGCTGCTGCACGCCTGACACGCCGCGGCGGGTATCGGCTTCGTAACGACGCGCCGAGAAGGACCTTCGGCCCTGCCCGATCTCGGCCGGCGGTCAGCATTCTCCTCCGAGAATGAAGGCACCGTCGCGGCCCCGCCGCGCGCCCCACGTCAGCGTCGCCGGACCCGGCCGCTGATCGCATCCTCATCGCGCCGTGCCGGTGCGGTGTCCGGCGCGCCCGCATGCCATCGGCGGACCGTTCGTCCCTGCCCGCCGGAGGTCCCCCCTTGCTCCAGCTCACGTCCGACCCCAAGCGCACCACCGCCCTGCTCCTCGGCGGGTTCGCGGCCGTCGCCGTCCTGCTCTACCTCTGGTGGCCGGCGGGCACGCTGGTGGGGCTCGTCGCGGGCTTGTATGCCGTGCACCGCATCGGCACCGCGATGCAGCGGCGCGCGGATGCGCAGCACTGGGCCGACCTCCAGGACGTGACCGCGTGGCTCGGCGCTGAGCCGGTCGTCGCGGGCGCTCCCGTCGCCGTTCCAGCCGCTCCCGCTCCTGCTCCCGTGACCGCTCCGGCGTCCGCCGCGCCCATCGCGCCGGCGCTCCGGGATGAGGTCCGCGACCAGCTCTCCGGTCTGAAGGCGCAGCTGGGCGACGACTACCCGGACTTCGCCCGCGCCGCCCGGCTGGTCGTCGAGACGCAGTACGCCTCCGCCGCGCGGCTCAAGCGCGAGCTGCACGTGCCGTACTCCCGCGCCCGCCGGCTGCTCACCGACCTCGAGCAGCAGCACTTCGTCGGTCCGGCGACCGGCTCGCTGCCGCGCCAGGTGCTGATGCCGAAGGACCGCCTCCCGGAGCTCGAGGAGATGCTCCCCGCCTGAGTCCACCGCCGTGGGGTGGCCCGCGCGCCGGAAGAAGGCAAACGGAGGGGGGAGGGGGAGGAAAAAACCCACGAGGGGGGACGGGCCGGCGGGGGGGGGGGGCGCGAGGCGCGGGTGATGGGA
>JBQCCU010000223.1:0-15279 GCA_051961935.1 Amnibacterium sp.
GTCGTCGGCGGGCGCGCCGAGCTCGACGGCCACCCGGGTGCCGGCGGGCGTGTGCACGCGGGCGTTCGTGAGGAGGTTCGCGAACACCTGATGCAGCCGCAGGTCGTCGCCGCGGACGATCACGGGCTCGTCCGGCAGCTCCAGGTCCCACTCGTGGTCCGGGCCGGCGGCGTGGGCGTCGCTCACCACGTCGACGAGCAGGCGGGACAGGTCGACGTCCGCCGTGTCGAGCTCGCGCTGCGCGTCGAGGCGGGCGAGCAGCAGCAGGTCCTCGACGAGCGAGGTCATCCGCTGGGCCTCGGACTCGATGCGGGCGATGTTGTGCTGCACGTCCTCGCCGAGATCGCCGCCGAACCGCCGCGTGAGCTCCGCGTAGCCGCGGATGGAGGCGAGGGGCGTTCGCAGCTCGTGGCTCGCGTCGGCGACGAAGGTGCGGACCTTCTCCTCGCTCGCCTGCCGCACGGCGAGGGCGCTCTCGACGGAGTCGAGCAGGTTGTTCAGGGCGCTGCCCACCTGGCCGACCTCGGTGTGCGGGTTCGTGTCCTCATCCGGCACCCGCTGCGCGAGATGCACGTTGCCGCGGTCGAGGTTCATGCGCGCGACGTTCGACGCGACGCTCGCCACGCGTCGCAGCGGGCGCAGCGCCCCTCGGATGACGAACGCGGCGAGGAGGCCGGCGAGCACGATCGCGAGCAGCACCACCACGATGATCGGCAGGAGCACGCTCGCGATGTTCTTGTACAGCTGGGTGGTGGGCAGCCCGACGAGGAGCAGCGTGCCGCTGCCCGGCACGTACGTGGCCGCGAACCGGTACTCCCCGTAGCCGGGCACCACCACGTCCCGGGTGTCGCCGGGCCGCATCAGCTCGCCCGAGCCCGACTGGAGCCGGCCGATCGCGGCGGCCTGCTCGCTGCCGAGGCGGGTGGCCTCCGACGCTCCGGAGTAGCGGTACGCGACCCAGTCGTCGCTCGGGCTGCGCCCCGCGAAGACCACCCCGGACTCCAGGGCGCGCGCATTCGTGGGGTCGTTCGAGTCGGCGAGGATGTGGCCGAGGCTGTTCGCCGTCGACACGACCTGGTTGTTGAAGCTCGTGGAGAAGCTCTGGCGCACCACGATCGCCATCACCGCGCCGATCACCACGCTCGTCACCGCGACGAGCGCGACCATCAGGGCGATGAGCCGCGTCCGCAGGGTCCAGCTGTTCGGGTTCATGAGCGCGTGGCGCGGGGACGGGAGAGCCGTCAGTCCGCCGCCTTCAGCATGTACCCGGCGCCGCGCACGGTGTGGATCATCGGCTTGCGGCCGGCGTCGATCTTGCGCCGCAGGTAGGAGATGTAGATCTCGACGACGCTCGACTTGCCGCCGAAGTCGTAGTTCCAGACGCGGTCGAGGATCTGCGTCTTCGACAGCACGCGCCGCGGGTTGCGCATGAGGTAGCGCAGCAGCTCGAACTCCGTGGCGGTGAGCTCGACGGCGTCTCCGCCGCGGCTCACCTCGTGGCTGTCCTCGTCGAGCACGAGGTCGCCGACGATGAGGCGCGGGTCCTCCTCGTCGTTGGCGACCAGCATGGAGCGGCGGATGAGGCCGCGGAGCCGCGCGACGAGCTCCTCGAGGCTGAACGGCTTCGTGACGTAGTCGTCACCGCCGGCCGTGAGGCCGTTGATCCGGTCCTCGAGGGAGTCCTTCGCGGTGAGGAACAGCACGGCCGTCTGCTGGCCGTCCTGGCGCACCCGTGCGAGCACCTGCATCCCGTCGATGTCGGGGAGCATCATGTCGAGCACGATCGCGTCGGGACGGAACTCCCGGGCGAGGGCGAGGGCGTGGCGGCCGTCCGCGGCCGTCTTCACCTCCCAGCCCTCGTACCGGAGGGCCATCTGCAGGAGGTCGGTGAGCGTGGGCTCGTCGTCGACGACGAGCACGCGGATGGGGCTGCCGTCCGGGTGCTTGAGCCGGGTGCGGGCCGCGGGCGATTCGGTGCTGGTGCCGGGTCGGATGGTCGTCACGACTTCCAGTATCGGACTTTCCCTATGAACCTGGTATGAGCGGCCGAGGAACCGCCCGTCAGCGGCTGATGGCGCGGTTCGCGGCCACCTGTGTCCGCCTGCCGGAAGCACTTCAGCAGGACGGATTCGCTTCGGCAGGACGAAACGGCCGTTCTCGTCCGGCTCGAGCGTTCTCGTCCTGCAGATCTGCTCATACCGGAGCGCCAGACCCCGCACCCGGCGCATCCCAGAGACGAAACAAGGCCGGCATCCACGCGGGATGCCGGCCTCGGAAGCCGTTGCGCTGGGCTCAGACCAGGGTCGCCACGTCCACCGGGATGCCCGGGCCGAAGGTCGTCGAGACCGACGCCTTCTGGATGTAGCGGCCCTTCGCGGCGGCCGGCTTGAGGCGGACGACCTCGTCGACGGCGGCCTTGAAGTTGTCGTTCAGCTGCTCCTGCGTGAAGCCGGCCTTGCCGACCACGAAGTGCACGTTGGAGTGCTTGTCGGTGCGGAACTCGATCCGGCCGCCCTTGATCTCCGTGACCGCCTTCGCGGCGTCGGGGGTGACCGTGCCGGTGCGCGGGTTCGGCATGAGCCCGCGCGGGCCGAGCACGCGGCCGAGCCGGCCGACCTTGCCCATCATGTCCGGGGTGGCGACGGCGGCGTCGAAGTCCGTCCAGCCGCCCGCCACGCGGGCGATGAGCTCGTCGCCGCCGACCTCGTCCGCACCGGCGGCGATGGCCGCCTCGGCGGCCGGGCCGACCGCGAACACGATCACGCGGGCGGTCTTGCCCGTGCCGTGCGGCAGGGAGACGGTGCCGCGGACGATCTGGTCCGCCTTGCGCACGTCGACACCCAGCTTGAGCGCGACCTCGACGGTGGAGTCGAACCGCGCGGAGCCGGTCTCCTTGGCGAGGCTCACGGCCTCGTCGGGGCTGTAGAAGCGGCCGGGCTCGATCTTCGCGGCCGCGGCGCGGTACGCCTTGCTGTGCTTCGTCATCGTTCCGCCTCCTACTGCTCGACCGTGATGCCCATCGACCGGGCGGTGCCGGCGATGATCTTCTCAGCGGCGTCGAGGTCGTTCGCGTTGAGGTCGGGCTGCTTCGTCTGGGCGATCTCGCGGACCTGCTCGCGGGTGAGGCGGGCGACCTTCGTCGTGTGCGGCGTGGGCGAGCCCTTGGCGACGCCGGCGGCCTTCTTGATCAGCTCGGCGGCGGGCGGGGTCTTCAGCACGAACGTGAACGTGCGGTCCTCGTAGACGGTGATCTCCACGGGGATGACGTTCCCGCGCTGCGACTCCGTCGCGGCGTTGTACGCCTTGCAGAACTCCATGATGTTGACGCCGTGCTGACCGAGCGCAGGGCCGATCGGCGGCGCCGGGTTGGCGGCGCCGGCCTTGATCTGGAGCTTGATCAGGCCGGTCACCTTCTTCTGGCGAGCCATGCTTCTTCTCCTTCGTCGAAGGCGCGCGCGGATGCGTCACGCCTGCTCCCACCTCCGCGCCCGATGCGCGGCGTGGTCCATCGGCCTTCCGGCCGACGGAAGATCCTACCCGACGGGACGCCGGGCCGGGCGGTGCGGCTAGAGCTTGGTGACCTGGTCGAAGCTGAGCTCGACCGGGGTCTCGCGCTCGAACAGCGAGACGAGCACGGTGAGCTTGCCGCTCTCCGGCTTGATCTCGCTGATCGTGCCGGGCAGACCCGCGAACGAGCCCTCCTTGATCGTGATGGTCTCGCCGACCTCGAAGTCCACCTCGGCAGGGATCGGGGCGCGGGCGGCCGTGCCGCGGGCACCCTTCGCGCCGGCGCCGGCCTTCACCGGGGCCTCGGCGACCTGGACCGTGCTCTTCAGCATGTCGAACGCCTCCTGGAACCGCAGGGGCGTCGGGTTGTGCGAGTTGCCGACGAAGCCGGTCACGCCGGGGGTGTGCCGGACGACGGACCACGAGTCCTCGTTGAGGTCCATCCGCACGAGCACGTAGCCGGGGATGCGCACCCGGTTCACGAGCTTGCGCTGGCCGTTCTTGATCTCGACCACGTCCTCCATCGGGACCTGGACCTCGAAGACGCTGTCCTCCTGGCCGAGCGAGCCCTTGCGCTGCTCGATGTTCTGCTTCACGCGCTTCTCGAAGCCGGCGTAGGAGTGGATGACGTACCACTTGCCGGGCTTCGCGCGGAGCTCCTGCCGGAACGCCTCGTACGGGTCGGCCGGGGTCTCCTCCTCGGCCTCCTCCTGCGCCTCATCGGCGATGTCGGTCGCGATGCCCTCGGATGCGCCCTCGGCCCCGCTCTCGGTCGCGTCGGCGAAGGCCTCGTCGGTCTCGTCGTCCGTCGCGGCCTCCGCGGCCTCGGCGTCGGGCAGGTCGTGGACCTCGAGCGCCTCGTCGATGGCGGCGTCCGCCTCGGGGTCGGCGGCGAGCTCGATCGCGTCGCGCTCCTCCTGCTCGTCCTCGGTGTCGTCGTCGACGACGTTCAGGCCCTCACCGGCGACGGCCTCCTCGAGCTCCTCCTGCGCGGAGGGGAGGTGGCTGTCGTCGACGGCCCACTGACGCTGGTCCGCCTCCTCGGGTCCGGAGTCCTGCTCGAGCTCGGGCTCGAGGTCGAGGTCGTCGCGGTGTGACTTGGCCAATGGAATGCCGATCCTTCTCGTTGGTTCTGGTGCGGCGCGGCCGCATGCCGGTCGCACGCGGGTCGCGCGATCCGGCCGGGGGTCCGGCTCAGCTGGCTCCGCCGAAGAGGAACACGACGAGAGCGCTGAGCCCGAGGTCGAGCACGTACACGATCGCCATCATCACGACGACGAAGCCGAGCACGACCCCGGTGTACGTCACCAGCTCACGACGGGTGGGGGTGACCACCTTGCGCAGCTCGGCGACGACCTGCCGGAGGAAGAGCGCGATGCGGGCGAACGGCCCGCGCCGGGCCTGCCGCTCGAGCTTCGCGACGGCGACGACGTCCTCGCCGGGCGTGTCGAGCAGTCTGCGTGCCACGTGCGGTTCACCCTTCCTCGTTCTCGTCCTTCGCAGGGCGGACAGGACTCGAACCTGCAACCTGCGGTTTTGGAGACCGCTGCTCTACCAATTGAGCCACCGCCCTAGGGCCGCCGGTCCGGTGCATCCGTCGACGTGCGGCAGCGACACGAGGAAGCGACGCCGGGCACGCCGAAGCGAGCATTCGGCTCCGACTGGGTCACGAGTGTACAGCAGGGGTGCCGCGCGGCAGCGGGCCGACCGGCTGTTGCCGCTTTCTGCGACTTCGCGCCACCGGAGGTCGCAGGAAGTGGCAGCACCCGAGAGGGCTAGAGGCCGACGCTGCCCTGCATGATGCCGCCGTCCACCACCACGGTGGTCGACGTCATGTAGGAGGACTTGCCTGATGCGAGGAAGACGGCGACGTCGGCGATGTCCGACGGCTCCGCGACCCGGTGCAGCGGGATCGCGTCGGTGAGCTTGCCGAGCAGCTCCTGGTTGCTGGTCGTCTGCGCGTTGATGGGGGTGTCGACCGCGCCGGGGGCGATGTTCACCATGCGGATCCCGTGCTCGCCGAGCTCGACGCCCGCGGTGCGCGTGAGCATCCGCATGCCGCCCTTGGAGACGCAGTAGGCGATGTTGCCCGGCATCGGCCAGTCCTCGTGCACGGACGAGATGTTGATGATGAGGCCCGGCGTCCCCTGCTTGATGAACTGCTTCGCGGCCTTCTGGGAGGCGAAGAAGGCGCTCTTCATGTTCACGGCCATGACCTTCTCGTAGTCGTCCTCCGTGCTGTCGAGGAGCGACTGACGGGTCTCGATGCCCGCGTTGTTCACGAGCACGTCGAGCCGGCCATAGGTGTCGACCGCCGCCTGAACCATCCGCTCGAGGTCGTCCGGCTTCGTGATGTCGGCCTCGACCCCGGTCGCCTCGCCGCCGCTGCTCGTGATGTCGTTCACGAGCTTCTCGGTGGCGTCCTCGTGGGCGACGTAGTCGATGACGACCTTCGCGCCCTCCGCGGCGGCGGCCCGCACGATCGCCGCCCCGATCCCGCTGTTGCCGCCGGTGACGATGATGACCTTGTTCTCGAGCAGCACGGCTCCTCCTTCTCGCCCTGTGTCCATCGGTTCCCCGGGCATCGTGACCCCGCTGTCTGGACGCCCACCGGACGACGGCTGAACCGGTGAAGGCACGCGGCGGTAGGCTCGGGAGCCGTGCCACGCGCCACCCCCGCCCCGATCTCGCCGCGCATCGCCGGCATCGCCGAGTCCGCCACGCTCAAGGTGGACGCGAAGGCCAAGGCGCTGAAGGCGGCCGGCCGGCCGATCGTCAGCTACGCGGCCGGCGAGCCCGACTTCGACACCCCCGCGCACGTCGTCGAGGCCGCCGAGCAGGCCGCCCGCGACCCGCGCAACCACCACTACACGGCCGCCGTCGGCCTGCCCGAGCTGCGTGAGGCGATCGCCGCGAAGACGCTCAGGGACAGCGGGCTCGCCGTCGCGCCGTCCGCGGTGATCGTCACGAACGGCGGCAAGCAGGCCGTCTACCAGTCGATCCAGACCCTCGTGGGCGACGGCGACGAGGTGCTCATCCCCTCGCCGTACTGGGTCACCTACCCCGAGGTCGTGAAGCTGGCGGGCGGCACGCCCATCGGCGTCTTCGCGGGCGCGGACCAGGACTACCGGGTCACGGTCGAGCAGCTCGAGGCCGCGCGCACGCCGCGCACCAAGGTGCTGCTGTTCGTCTCCCCCTCGAACCCGACCGGATCCGTCTACTCCCCCGAGGAGACGCGGGCGATCGGCGAGTGGGCGCTCGAGCACGGCGTGTGGGTCGTGACCGACGAGATCTACCAGAACCTCGTCTACGACGGCGTGCGGGCCGTCTCGATCGTCGAGGCGGTGCCGGAGCTCGCCGAGCAGACGGTGCTGGTGAACGGTGTCGCGAAGACGTACGCGATGACGGGCTGGCGGGTGGGCTGGATGGTCGGCCCCGCGGCCGTGATCAAGGGCGCGGCGGACCTCCAGTCGCACCTCACCTCGAACGTGAACAACGTCGCGCAGCGCGCGGCCGTCGCCGCCCTGACCGGACCGAGCGAGCCCATCGAGGCGATGCGGCAGGCGTTCGACCGGCGCCGGAAGGCCATCGTCGAGGGGCTGAACCGCATCCCCGGCTTCCGCACCCCGACGCCGCAGGGCGCGTTCTACGTCTACCCCGACGTGCGCGAGCTCCTCGGCCGGGAGTGGCGCGGCCGCACGCCGGCGACGACGCTCGAGCTCGCGGACCTGATCCTCGAGGAGTGCGAGGTGGCGGTGGTGCCGGGCGAGGCGTTCGGCCCGAGCGGCTACCTGCGCTTCAGCTACGCGCTCGGCGACGACGCGCTCGCGGAGGGCGTGGAGCGGCTCGCCGCGTTCTTCGGCTGACGCCCACCCTGGCGAGCAGCCTGCGGACTCGCGTGCGGGCTGCAGGGTGCTCGCGAGTGCGCCTGGCGCTCGGGAGGGGGGGGCGCGTCCGCGGCATCCACCGATCGGTCGACCCGGAGTTCACCCGGCCGATCGCTGTGCCGGCCGCCGCGCGGCCGCCACGATGAGAACCATGACGACGATCGGATCCGCGGACGCCGTGGTGGCCGTCCGTGACCTCACCAAGCGCTACGGCGACCGCACCGCCGTCGCAGGCGTCTCCTTCGAGATCGCCCGCGGCGAGACCTTCGCCCTGCTCGGGCCGAACGGGGCGGGCAAGTCCACGACCATCGAGATCCTCGAGGGCTACCGCCGCCGCTCCGGCGGCGACGCCCGCGTGCTCGGCGTCGACCCGGGCACCGGCGGGGTCGACTGGAAGGCGCGGCTCGGCATCGTGCTGCAGTCGAGCGCCGAGGCGGGAACCGCGCAGGTGCGCGAGCAGCTCGCCCACTTCGCCTCCTTCTACCCGCGTGCCCGCGACGTCGACGAGACCCTCGCGGCGGTCGGCCTGCAGGCGGCGGCGAGGACGCGCGTGCGCGCGCTGTCCGGCGGCCAGCGACGCCGGCTCGACGTCGCGCTCGGGATCATCGGGCGCCCCGAGCTGCTCTTCCTCGACGAGCCGACCACCGGTTTCGACCCGGAGGCGCGGCGCCGGTTCTGGGACCTCATCCGGACGCTGAAGGCGGAGGGCACGACGATCCTGCTCACCACCCACTACCTCGACGAGGCCGCGGCGCTCTCGGACCGCGCGGCGGTCATCGTGGGCGGCGAGCTCGTCGACATCGGGCCGATCGACGCGATCGGCACCGCGGAGGCCCGCATTCCGATCGTCCGCTGGCGGGACGCCGCCGGCATGCACGAGGAGCGCACGCACCGGCCGGGTGGGCTCGTCGCCCGCCTCGTCGCCGACGGCGGCGAGCCCACCGCGCTCGAGGTCGTCCGCCCGAGCCTCGAAGACGTCTACCTCGGCCTCATCGGCCAACACGCACCGCAGGAGCAGCCCGCATGACCGCCATCGACTCCGCCGTCCCCCTCCAGGCGCGCCCGCGCGCCGGCCGGGTGCTCGCCCTCGGCGTGGAGCGCGCCCGGTACGAGGTGCGCAACTACTTCCGCGCCGGCGACGCGGTCTTCTTCACCTTCCTGTTCCCGACCGTGATCTTCGTGATCTTCGCCGCCGCGTTCAGCGCGTCCGGCTCGGTCGGAGGGGACGGGCACGGCCACGGCGGCATCTCCATCGCCGCCTACTACCTCCCGGGCCTCGTCGCCTCCGGCATCGTGCTCTCCGGGGTGCAGAACCTCGGGATCGACATCGCAGGGGAGCGCAGCGACGGCACCCTGAAGCGGCTCGGCGGCTCCCCGCTGCCCGTCGTCAGCTACTTCCTCGGCAAGGTCGGCATGGTGCTCACCACCGCGATCGCGCAGCTCGTGCTGCTGCTCGCCGTGGCCCACTTCGCCTTCGGGGTCGCGCTCCCCGCGACGCCGGGGCTGTGGGGCCGCTTCGCGTGGGTGTTCCTGCTGTCGGTGCTCATGTCGGTGGTGCTCGGGATCGGCATCTCGGGCCTCCCGCGCTCGGGCCGCTCCGCCAGCGCGGTGATCGTGCCGATCCTGCTGGTGCTCCAGTTCATCTCGGGCGTCTACTTCAACTTCGGCGACCTGCCGGACTGGCTGAAGTCGATCGCGGGCATCTTCCCGCTCAAGTGGGTGGCGCAGGGCATGCGCTCGGTGTTCCTGCCCGACTCGTTCGCCACCGTGGAGCAGACCGGCACCTGGGACCTCGGCACCGCGGCGCTGATGATCGGTGGATGGGCCGTCGTCGGGCTCGTCGTGGCGCTCGCCACGTTCCGGTGGGTCCGGAAGGATCGCTGACGTGACGGACGCCGTGGACGACGCGCCGCAGGAGACGCGGTGGTGGCACCTCGGCGTCCTCACCGTGAGCGCCGTCACCGGGCTCGTCATCACCCTCACCTTCCCCCCGCCGGCGCCGCTCACCACGTGGGCGGCGCTCGCGGTGTTCCTCGCCGCGTGGTTCGCCTTCGGCCGGAGGACCTTCGACGGCGCCCGCGGATGGCTGCCGTTCACGGCCGTCATCATCGCGGTCGCGCTCGTCGGGGCGATCGCGGCGCCGGCCTTCGCGACCTGGCAGACCGTCGCCTTCCCGCTCGTCTGGTCGATCACACCGACCCTCCGCAGCGCCATTGTGGCGAACACCGCCCTCGCCGCCGCGATCGGGACGGGCTACGCGATCTCCTCCGGAGCGCCGCTCGAGGCGCTCATCGTGGAGGCGCTCGCGCTCGGCTTCAGCATCGTCATGGGCCTCTGGATCACGCGGATCGCGACGCTCAGCGAGCAGCGGCGCGCGCTCGCGGAGCAGCTGCGCGCGGCGCAGCACGAGGTGGCGGCGCTGAATCGGGACGCCGGGGCCGCCGCCGAGCGGGAGCGACTCGCCAGGGAGCTGCACGACACCATCGCCCAGAGCCTGACCGGGATCGTGATGCTCGCGGAGCGGGCGCGGAACCGGCACCCCGACGACGCCACCCTCGGCGTGCTCGAGGACGCCGCCAGGGAGGCGCTCACCGAGACGCGCGGCCTCGTCGCCGCCGGCGCCCCGGTCCCGCTCGAGGGCGGCCTCGGCGGCGCGGTCGCCGCCCTCGCCGCGCGGTTCACGCGGGAGACCGGTGTGGAGGTCGCCGCCTCGGTGCACGCCGAGGTGCCGCGCGCCCTCGAGGTGGTGCTGCTGCGGTGCGCCCAGGAGGCGCTCGCGAACGTCCGCAAGCACGCCCGCGCCCGGCACGTGCGGCTCGACGTCACGGCCGCGGCGGGCGACGTGGTCCTCACCGTCACGGACGACGGGATCGGGCTGGCCGGCGCCGGCGAGCGCGGGTTCGGCATCGCGGGGATGCGGGACCGCGTCGCACTGGTTGGCGGCGCCCTCGACCTCGCGGACGCCCCTGGCGGGGGCGCCGGGCTGACGGTGCGCATCCCGGTGCCCGCACCGGCGGTGCCGGCATGATCCGCGTGCTCGTCGCCGACGACCATCCGATCGTCCGCGCCGGCATCGTCGCGCTCCTCGGCGAGGCGGAGGACGTCACGGTGGTGCGCGCCGTGGCGGACGGCGAGGCGGCGGTCGCCGCGGCGGGCGAGACCCGGCCCGACGTCGTGCTCATGGACCTGCGGATGCCGGGGCTGGGCGGCACGGCGGCGACCGAGCGCATCACGGCTGCGCTGCCCGAGACGCGCGTCGTGGTGCTCACCACCTACGAGAGCGACGACGCGATCCTCGATGCGATCACGGCGGGGGCGAGCGGCTACCTCCTGAAGGCCGCGCCGGAGGCGGAGATCCTCGCCGGCGTCCGCTCCGTCGCGAGCGGCGGCACGGTGATGGCACCCGCCATCGCCGCCGCGCTCGCCCGCGGCATCCGCCAGCAGCAGTCGGCGCCGCGCCTCAGCGAGCGGGAGCGGGAGGTGCTCGCCCTCGTGGCCGAGGGGCTCAGCAACCCGGCGATCGCACGCCGCCTCCACCTGTCGGAGGCGACGGTGAAGACGCACCTGCTCCACGTGTTCGAGAAGCTCGGCGTGGGCGACCGCACGAGAGCGGTCACCCGCGCCATGGAGCTCGGGGTGCTGGGCCGGCGCTGACGCTCGCCCTGGCCGCGTCCGAGCAGCCTCCCGACTCGCGAGCAGGCCGCAGCGTGCTCGCGAGTCCGCGGGGCGCTCGCGAGCGGCGTGCTGCGGGCGTACGCCTCAGCGGTGCAGCACGTTGTCGACGGCGCTGCGGAGGAACCCGGCGGCCGGCCGCTGCTGCTCGCCCTGCTGCGCGGCGAGCACGATCAGCACGCCCGTGAGCAGGGGCAGGGTCCACTGCAGCACCTTCTGCTGGCGCTGCACCGCCGCGAGCTCGTCGGAGGTGGTCGCGCCGGGCTCCGTCACACCCTTCGCGCCCTCGTTCGCGTGCTTCGCGATCCGCGTGCCGAGGGCGCCGGAGTACAGCGTCGCGGCACCGGCGAGGGCGGTGAAGCCGAGCTTCACGGCCGTGTTGGTGCGGGCCTCGCCCTGCGCGGTGAGCCGGCCCTTGTTGCCGACGATGAGACCGACGCCGCCGATGCCGTGGGTGACGATCGCGGCGAGCTCGACGGGCGCCCACCGGCCCCAGCCGATGGACGAGAGCCGCAGCCGCTCCGTCGGGTCCTCGGCCTTCGCGGTCGCACCGTTCAGGCCGACCGCACCCATCAGGGTGCCGCCGAACCAGGCGGCGAGGCCGAGGTCGTGGAGGCTGCGGACGAACGTGTTGCGTTGTGACACCTGGTGGCTCCTTCGTTTCGGTCCCTCAGCGCACCAGGTGGGCCTGTGAGTATCCGCCGCCGCCGCCGGGCGCGGGCCGTACGTATCCGCATGATCCGCCCAGCCCGTCGGCCCCGAGGAACGGGAACGGCGGGTGGGCAGAAGCCCACCCGCCGTGTCACCGCATACGTCAGCGGAAGACGTCCTTGACGTTCTCGCCGGCCTGCTTGAGGCTTCCGGAGGCCTGGTCCGCGCGGCCTTCGGCGACCTTCTCGTCGTCACCGGTCGCGCGGCCGAAGGCTTCCTTCGCCTTGCCGCCGAGCTTCTCCGCCTCGTTCTGCACCTTGTCGTCCGCAGCCATAGAGCTCCTCTCGTCCGGAAGCCTCCACCGTGGCCCCGGAACCTGGGCGTCGCCCGGACCGCTGGCGGATTCCCAGGCTCAGAGGCGGGCGCCGACGAGGTTCGGCTCGGGCTGCAGCAGCACCCCGAACTCGATCTGGACGAGGTTGCGGATGTAGCGGGCGAGCTGCAGCACCTCCTCCGCGGACGCGCCGCCCCCGTTCACGATGGCGAGCGTGTGCTTCGTCGACAGGTGCGCGTGGGACCCGGGGAGGCGGAAGCCGCGACGGATGCCGGCGTGCTCGATGAGCCAGGCCGCCGACAGCTTCACGCGCGGCTCCTGGCTGCGCGCCGGCCGTTGCGGGGGCTCCTGCCCGATCGGCACCACGACGTCCGGCTCGTCGTCGGTCGTGGGCCAGCGGGGCGCCGTGGCCGGCAGGGTGCGCGCGAAGGACTCGCTCACGATCGGGTTCGTGAAGAACGAGCCGACGCTGACCGAGTCGGGGTCGGCCGGGTTCAGCACCATGCCCTTCGTACCCCGCAGCTGCAGCACCGTCTCACGCAGCGCGGCGATCGGCACGCGGCTGCCGAGCGGCACCCCGAGCGCGTCGGCGAGCTGCGCGTAGGCGATCGGGGCGCTCTGCGCGGAACGGCCCTCCCCCGGACCGTGCAGCTGCAGCTCGATCGCCAGCACGACGCCCTCGCGCCCGTGCTTGAACACGGAGGTGCGGTACCCGAGCTCGAGCGCCGACGCCGGGATGCGGCTGACCGCCCCGGTCGCGCGGTCGAGGAACTCCACCGCCGTGAGCGTGGCGGCGAGCTCCTGCCCGTACGCGCCGATGTTCTGGATCGGCGCCGCACCGCAGGAGCCGGGGATCCCGGACAGCGCCTCGACCCCCGCCCAGCCCTGCTCGACGGCGTAGGCGACGAGGTCGTCCCACGGCTCGCCCGCCTCGACGCGCAGCCGGACCGGCTCCCGCTGCTGCGGCGGCCGCAGGGAGCGGGACAGGGACTTCAGCCGGTCTGCCTCGCTCGCCGGCACCGCGGGCACCGTCGCCGCGGGGGCGAGCGGGAGCCGGGTGATGCCGCGGGTGGCGACGTGCAGCACGGTGCCGTCGAAGCCGTCGTCGCCGAAGACGACGTTGGAGCCGCCGCCGAGGACGAAGAGCTCCTCGTCCTCGGTCCATGCCTCCCTGGCCTCGGCGACCAGCTGCTCGCGGTCGGTGGCCGTGACGATCCGTCGCGCGGGGCCGCCGACGCGGAGCGTCGTGAGGTCCGCGAGGCGCGTGGTGGCGGTCGACACGGCGGTCAGCCGATCCCGACGACGACCTGGGCGCGGCCGAGCACGGTCGTGCCGTCCACGGCTGCGGTGAGGTCGACACGGAGCGTGCCTGCCTCCTCATCCACCTTGCCGACCTTCGCGGTCACGTCGAGGACGACGTCGCCCTCGGGCGGCACGGGCACGGGCTTCGTGAAGCGCACGCCGTACTCGCGGATGGCCGCGGCGCCGAACCGGTCGACGACGGGCTGCACCGCGAGCCCCATCGTGAGCATCCCGTGGGCGAGCACGCCGGGCAGGCCGACCGCCGCCGCGACGTCGTCGCGGTAGTGGATGGGGTTGAAGTCGCCGGATGCGCCGGCGTACCGCACGAGCGTCTCCCTCTCGATGGGGAAGGAGCCCGTCGCGACCACGTCGCCGACGGTCCATGCCGCGCCGGTCATGCGTCGCCCCGCACGACGAGGGTGGAGATCGCGGTGACGACATGGGCGTCGTCGGCGTCGCGGATGGCGGACTCCGCGGTGATCATCGCGTTGCCGCCGAGGGACTTCACGCTCGTCACCGTCATGCGCGCGGTGAGGAGGTCACCGGCGACGATCGGCCGGGAGCTGAGGAACCGCTGCTCGCCGTGCACCACGTGGGACAGCTCGATGCCGGCCCGCTCGTCGGCGAGCAGCTGGGCGAGGGTGCGGTCCTGCACGACGACCGCGAACGTCGGCGGGGCGACCACGTCGGCGAACCCGGCGGCCCGCGCCGCGGCGGGGTCGAGGCTCAGCGGATCGGAGGAGCCGACGGCGCGCGCGAACTCACGCACCTTCTCCCTGCCCACGAGGTACGGCTCGGTGTCGGGATACGTGGTCCCGGCGAGGTCGGCGGGCGAGGGCATGCAGGGATCGTACCGGCGGGCGCATCACGGGAGGAGGACGGTCAGCAGCCCTTCATCCCGGCTCGCGGAGGATGCCGTCATGGCGAACCAGACTCCCCTCCCTTCCCGCATCCTCGGCACCCGGCAGGTCGGTGCGATCGGCCTCGGCGGCATGCCGCTCTCGATCGAGGGACGCCCGGACGAGGCCCGCGCGGTGGCGACGATCCACCGGGCGCTCGACGCGGGCGTGACCCTCATCGACACCGCCGACGCGTACTGCCTCGACGAGACCGACTTCGGGCACAACGAGCGGCTCATCGCGAGCGCGCTCGCCTCCTACGAGGGCGACGCCTCCGGCGTGCTCGTCGCGACGAAGGGCGGCCACACCCGGCCGGGCGGCGCGTGGGACGTCGACGGCCGCGCCGAGTACCTCATCGCCGCCGCGGAGGCCTCGCGGGAGCGGCTCGAGGTCGAGTCGATCGGGCTCTACCAGTTCCACCGCCCCGACCCGAAGGTGCCGTACGCCGAGTCGATCGGCGCGCTGAAGCACCTCCTCGACGAGGGCGTCATCGCCATGGCCGGCATCTCGAACGCCGACCCCGACCAGATCCGGCTGGCGAACGAGATCCTCGGCGGCCGGCTCGCGTCGGTGCAGAACCAGTTCTCGCCGCGGTTCCGCTCCTCCCTGCCGGAGCTGGAGCTCTGCGCCGAGCTCGGGATCGCGTTCCTCCCGTGGAGCCCGCTCGGCGGCATCGGCAAGGCCGGGGACCTCGGCTCCACTCACGGCGCGTTCCAGGAGGTCGCGGATGCGCACGGCGTGAGCCCGCAGCAGGTGTGCCTGGCCTGGCAGCTCGCGCTCGCCCCGGTGGTGATCCCGATCCCGGGCGCCTCGCGCCCGGAGAGCATCGAGGACTCGGCGCGCGCCGCGTCCCTGCGGCTCACCGACGACGAGGTGGCGCGGCTGTCGCAGGCCTGACGCCGCGGCGCCCGACCGCACGTGCCGGGAGTAGGGGGATGTGCCGGGCGTAGGCCCGAACCGGCCGTCCAGACCTCCACCCGGCACCATCCCCTACGCCCGGCACGGGGGACGGTCCTCGTTCCGGTGC
>JBQCCU010000224.1:0-4532 GCA_051961935.1 Amnibacterium sp.
CCGACCCGGACCCGGACCCGGACCCGGACCCCGACCCGGAGCGGGCCCTCCGCGCGTGTGCTGTCCGTGCGGACAACTGTGGCTGCTGTTCCGGCAGCAGTCGTCCGTGCGGACAGCACGCAGGTGCTGCGGCCGGGAACGACGAAGGGGCCCCGCCGCAGCGGAGCCCCCTCGTCGGATGCGTGTCAGGCCGTCGCGAACGCCACGACCGCGTTGTGGCCGCCGAACCCGAACGAGTTGCTGATCGCCAGCACGTCACCCTCCGGCAGCCGCCTGGGCGTCGTGGCCACGTCGAGCGGGATCTCGGGATCCTGCTGCGTCAGGTTGATCGTCGGCGGCACGAGGCGCTCCGACAGCGTCTTCACCGTGAACAGGGCCTCGATCGCCCCGGCCGCGCCGAGCAGGTGCCCGGTGGACGCCTTGGTCGCGGTGACGACCACGTCGTCGAGGTGCGCGCCGAACACCCGCTCGAGCGCCCGGTACTCGGCGATGTCGCCCACCGGTGTGCTGGTCGCGTGCGCGTTGACGTGCTTCACGTCCGCCATGTCGTGCCCGGCGGACCGCACGGCCGCGAGCATCGCGCGCGCCGCCGCCGACCCCTCCGGGTCGGGCGCGGGGATGTGGTGCGCGTCGCTCGTGACGGCCGAGCCGACGACGACCGCGTAGATGCGCGCACCACGCGCCTTCGCATGCTCCTCGGTCTCGAGCACGAGCGCCGCCGCGCCCTCGCCGAGCACGAAGCCGTCACGGGCCGAGTCGAACGGCTTCGAGGCGTGCGCCTGGTCGTCGTTCTGCTTCGACAGCGCCTGCATCGACGCGAACGCCGCGAGCGGCAGCGGATGGATGCTCGCCTCCGTGCCGCCCGCGATGATCACGTCGGCGAGGCCCGCCTGCAGGTGCTCGACCGCGTTCGCGAGCGACTCCGTGCTCGAGGCGCAGGCCGACACGACGGTGCGGGCGCCGGCGCGCGCGCCGAACTCCATCTCGATCGCCGCCGCCGGGGCGTTCGGCATCAGCATCGGCACCGTCATCGGGAGCACCCGACGGGGCCCCTTCTCCCGCAGCGTGTCCCACGCGTTCAGGAGGGTCCAGACGCCGCCGATACCGGTCGCCCAGTCGACGCCGAGCCGCTCGGGCTCGACCTCCGGCTCGCCCGCGTCCTTCCACGCCTCGCGGGCGGCGAGGAGCGAGAACTGGCTGCCCCGGTCGAGCCGCTTCGCCTCGACGCGGTCGAGCACGGCCTCCGGCTCGACGGCGGCCTGCGACGCGAACGTGACGGGGAGCGACAGCTCGCTCACCCAGGGCTGCTCGAGCGGGCGAGCACCTGAGGCGCCGTCGAGGAGGGCCGTCCAGGTGTCGGTCGCGTTCGGCGCGAGGGGCGAGAACGTGCCGAGACCGGTGACGACGATGCGGGATGCCATGGGGCGGATCGAACCTCTTCGGTCAGTGCTGGGCGTTCACGATGAAGTTCACCGCGTCGCCGACCGTCTTGAGGTTCTTGACCTCCTCGTCGGGGATCTTCACGTCGAACTTCTCCTCGGCGTTGACGACGATCGTCATCATCGAGATCGAGTCGATGTCGAGGTCGTCGGTGAAGGACTTGTCCATCTCGACGGTGTCGGTGGCGATCCCCGTCTCGTCGCTGATCAGCTCGGCGAGGCCGCTGAGGACTTCTTCGGTGGACTGGGCCATGGGGTTGCTCCTTGCTCGGGGGTCGGATTTCGACGGCTGTCAGTGTATTGGGCGGGTTCCCCAGGTTCTCAGGGCAGGCGGACGACCTGCGCGCCGAAGACGAGCCCGGCCCCGAAGCCGATCTGCAGGGCGAGGCCGCCCGAGAGCTCCGGGTGCTCGGCGAGCAGCGCGTGCGCGGCGAGCGGGATCGAGGCGGCGGAGGTGTTGCCCGTCGTCGCGATGTCGCGGGCGATCCGCACGTGCTGCGGCAGCTTCAGCTGCTTCGCGAGCTCGTCGATGATACGAATTTTCGCCTGGTGGGGGATGAAGGCGGCGAGGTCGTCGGCCGTGATGCCCGCGGCATCGATCGCCTGCTGCGCCACCTTCGCCATCTCCCACACGGCCCAGCGGAAGACCGCGGGGCCGTCCTGGCGGAGCGTGGGCCACGCGACGGCGCCGTCGCCGTCGCGGTAGGCGGCCAGCGGGCTGTCCATCCCCACGGCGTCCCAGCGGGAGCCGTCGGAGCCCCAGATCGTGGTGGCGACGCCCGGCTCGTCCGACGGGCCGAGGATCGCCGCGCCGGCGCCGTCGCCGAGGAGGAACGAGATCGTGCGGTCGGTCGGCTTCGCGAACTGCGACAGCTTCTCGGCGCCGACGACGAGCACGTACTCGGCGAGACCGGCGCGGATGAGCGCGTCACCCTGCGCGATGCCGTAGGTGTATCCGGCGCAGGCGGCCGAGATGTCGTAGGCGGGCGCCGGCGTCGCGCCGATCCGCTCGGTGAGCAGCGCGGCGAGCGAGGGCGTCTGCACGCTGTTCGACACCGTGGACACGAGCACGGCGCCGATCCGCTTCGGGTCGATCCCCACGGTCTGGATCGCCTGCTTCGACGCGGCCTCGGCGAGGTCGATGGTGTCCATGGCCGGGGAGGCGCGGCGGCGCTCGATGATCCCGGTGCGCTGCCGGATCCACTCGTCCGAGGAGTTGATCGGGCCGACGATGTCGTCGTTCGTCACGATCATGTCGCCGCGCGAGGCGCCGAAGGCGAGGATGCGGGAGCCGGGGTGCCCGGCGGCCTGGTGGAGGGCGGTCATGCGGTCCGATCGAACAGGTCCTGAGCGGCGGCGAGGTCCGCCGGGGTCTTCACCGCGACCGTCGGCACGCCCTTCAGCCCGCGCTTGGCGAGGCCGGTGAGGGTGCCGGCGGGAGCGAGCTCGACGAGCCCGGTGATCCCGGCCGCGGTGAACGACTCCATGGTGCGGTCCCACCGTACCGGCGAGGCCACCTGGGCGACGAGCGCGTCGAGGAACGCCGCGCCGCCGTCCACCTCCGAGCCGTCCCGGTTCGTCCAGATGCGGGCGGTCGGGTCCTTCGGAGTCAGGGTCGCCGCGAACTCGCGCAGCGCCCCGACGGCGGGCCGCATGACCTCGCTGTGGAACGCGCCCGCCACCTGCAGCGGGATCACCCGGCTGCCCGCGGGCGGCTCCGCCCGCAAGGCGTCGAGCGCGTCGAGCTCGCCGGCCGCGACGATCTGGCCGCCGCCGTTGCGGTTCGCGGGCACGAGCCCGAGCGCATCGAGACGCGCGACGACCGTGCCCTCGTCCCCGCCGACCACGGCGGCCATGCCGGTCGGCCGGCTCGCGGCGGCCTCCGCCATCGCGCGGCCGCGCACGGCGATGAGCCGCATGCCGTCCGTCTCGTCGAGGATGCCGGCGGCGACCGCGGCGGTGACCTCGCCGACCGAGTGGCCGGCGACGGCGGCGATCCGGTTCCGGTCGATCAGCGACAGCGCGACGATGCCGGCGGCGACGATGAGCGGCTGCGCGACGTCGGTCGCCCGGATGGCGTCCGCGTCCCAGGTCGTGCCTGCGGCGACGAGGTCGATCCCGGCCGCCTCGCCGAGCCGCTCGAGGTGCTCCCGCACGCCCCCCTCGGCGAGCCACGGCTCGAGGAACCCCGGGGTCTGCGAGCCCTGACCGGGCGCGACGACGACGATCACGCCTTCCAGTCTGCCGAAGACGTCTGGGCGGCGCGTCCGTGATCCGCCAACGTATCGCCGCGGACGCTGTCCGTGTCCGACAAACGGGGGTCAGCGGCCGACGCGCCGCCGGGTGGGCACCGGCTCGCTGATCGCCCCGAGGATCAGCGCCGCGTGCAGGATGAGCGCCTCCCGCGGTCCCGTCGCGTCGTACCCGATCAGCTCGGTGATGCGCTTCAGGCGGTACCGGACCGTGTTCGGATGCACGAACAGCTCCCTGGCGGTGCCCTCGAGCGACCGGCCGTTGTCGAGGTACGCCCACAGCGTGCTGAGCAGCTCGCTCGTCGAGTGGTCCTTCAGCGGCCGGTAGATGCGGCCGATCAGCGTCGATCGCGCGAGCGGGTCGCCGGCCAGCGCGCGCTCGGGCAGCAGGTCGTCGGCGAGCACCGGCCTGGGGGAGCGGCGCCACGCGCGCACGACCGCGAAGCCGGCGAGGGCGGCCCGCGCGCTCCTGGACGCCTCGACGAGGTCGGGCACGGGATGGCCGAGCACCACGGCACCGGGCCCGAATCCCGACTCGAGCCGCTGCGCGATGTCGAGGAAGGAGAGCCGGCTCTGCTCCTCGGCCGCGTCGCCCTCGACGCGCGCGACCTCCGCCTTCGGCTCCTCGCCCTGCCGCGCGGCGTCCTCGCGTCCGGCGATCGTCCAGCCGGAGCGCTCGTCCGCGCGCCCGATCACGAGCACGAGCCGGTTGCCCTGCACGCCGATCAGCACGTCCGCGGCCAGGTGCCGCGCCGTGCGCCGCAGCTGGTCGACGTCGAGCACGGGCGGGGTGGTGCCGACGAGCACCGCGACCTCCCCGTGCCCGTGCCAGCCGAGCGCG
>JBQCCU010000225.1:0-3289 GCA_051961935.1 Amnibacterium sp.
TCGGGCGCCCTCGGTCGGGCCTACTTCCCGGGCATCGTGCCGGCCACCCTCGACGAGGCCGCGAAGCACGCGATCCTCGACGACATCGACGCCGACCTCGAGGCCGCCGCCGCGACCCTGCCGCTGCTGCGCCGCGGACCCCGCCGCGCGGTGGCGCTCGCCCACGGCCTCTTCGCCGAGCTGGCCGACCGCATCCGCCGCACGCCGGCGGATCGGCTGCGCACCACCCGCGTGCGGGTCCCCGACCCCGTGAAGCTGCGGCTCGCCGCCCTGGCGCTCGCGGACCGCCTGCCGAGGACGCGATGAGCGCGGGGCGCGCCGTCGTCATCGGTGGCGGGATCAGCGGGCTCGCGAGCGCGGCCCTGCTCGCCGAGGAGGGCTACGACGTCGTGCTGCTCGAGGCGCGCGAGGCCGTCGGCGGTCGCGCGGGGGAGTGGGACCGCGACGGCTACCGCTTCGAGACGGGGCCGTCGTGGTACCTGATGCCCGAGGTGTTCGACCACTTCTTCCGGCTGCTCGGCACCTCGGCGGACGCGCAGCTCGAGCTCGTCAAGCTCGATCCCGGCTACCGCGTCGTCTTCGAGCCCGAGGACGGCCGCCCGGCGGAGGTCGTGGACGTGCAGGGCGACCGGGAGCGGAACCTCGCCGTCGCGGAGTCCCTCGAGGCCGGCGCCGGGCCGCGGCTCGCCCGCTACCTCGACTCCGCCGCCTGGGTCTACGAGACCGCGAAGCGGTACTTCCTCTACACGACGTTCGCCGACCTGAAGCCGCTCGCCACCCGCGAGGTGCTGGCGGGCCTGCCCCGCCTCGTGCCGATGCTCGCGCTCTCGCTGCACCGTTACGTCACCCGCCGCTTCCGGGACCGCCGCCTGGCCCAGATCCTCCAGTACCCCGCCGTGTTCCTCGGCAGCTCGCCGTATGCCACGCCGGGTATGTACCACCTGATGAGCACGCTCGACTTCGAGGGCGGGGTGCTCTACCCGAAGGGCGGCATCAGCGCCCTCATCGCGGCCGTGCGCCGTCAGGCAGAGCAGCGCGGTGTCGAGATCCGCACGGCCACGGCGGCGGAACGGATCCTCACCGATGGCGCGGTCGGCGCGAAGCCCCGGGTGACCGGCGTGCGGACCTCCGCCGGTGACGTCGTGCCCGCGGATGTGGTCGTGGCGGCGATGGACCTGGAGGCGGCGGAGCGGCGCCTGCTGCCCCCGGCCCTCCGCACCTACGACGCCGAGTGGTGGCGTGCCCGCACCCCCGGGCCGAGCGCGGTGCTCGTGCTGCTCGGCGTGCGCGGACCCCTGCCGGAGCTGCTGCACCACACCCTCCTGTTCACGAAGGACTGGGAGGCGAACTTCGCCGCGGTGATGCCGAAGCGCGGGCAGCCCGTCCCCCCGCTGCCCGAGCAGCTCTCCATCTACGTGTGCCGCCCGAGCGCGACCGACGACGTCGCACCACCCGGGCGGGAGAACCTCTTCGTGCTCGTGCCGATGACGCCGGACCCCGGTATCGGTCGCGGCGGCGTCGACGGCGCCGGATCCGCGGAGGTCGAGCGGATCGCGGACGGCGCGATCGACCAGATCGCCTCCTGGCTCGGTGTCCCCGACCTGCGGGACCGCATCGAGGTGCGGCGCACGATCGGGCCCGCCGACTTCGCCGAGGACCTGGCCGCCTGGCAGGGCACCGCGCTCGGCCCCGCCCACACGCTCGGTCAGAGCGCCCTCTTCCGCGCGGGGAACACCAGCCGCCGCGTCGACGGCCTGCTCTTCGCCGGCGGCTCCACCATCCCGGGCATCGGCCTGCCGATGTGCGTCATCAGCGCCGAGCTCGTGATCAAGCGCCTCCGCGGCGACACGAGCGCGGGACCGCTGCCGGAGCCCACCCCCGTCGTCCCGGCATGAACGCGCTCTACCTGGCGGCGCTCACGGTGTCGATCGCCGGCCTGCTCGTGCTCGACGCGCGCCTGCGGCTGTTCGTGTTCGCCGCGCCGGCACGGGCGCTCGTCGTCGTCCTCGTCGGCGTCGCCGGGTTCCTGCTCTGGGACCTCGGCGGCATCGCGCTCGGCATCTTCTTCGAGGGGAACCACCGGCTGCTGCTCGGCCTCGACCTCGCGCCCCAGCTGCCCGTCGAGGAGGTCTTCTTCCTCGTGCTGCTCTGCCTGACCGCCATGGAGGCGTACACGCTCGCCCGTCGGCTGGTGGGCCGGCGCCGGTGACCACCTACGCCCTCCTCGCCGCCGGCGTGCTCGTGCCGGTCGCCGCGCTGTCGCTCGTCGTGCTCGTGCGCGCCGGACGGGCCGTGCTGCTGCCCGCACTCGTCACGGTCGGGGTGCTCCTCGTCGCGACGGCGGTGTTCGACTCGGTGATCGTCGGCACGGGCATCGTGGGCTACGACGGCGCGCGGATCCTCGGGCTCCGCATCGGGACCGCGCCGGTCGAGGACTTCGCCTACCCGATCGCCGCCGGCCTCGGCCTGCCGGCGCTTTGGCACCTCCTCGCACCACGGCAGGGGGACTGAGATGCTCCGCCAGCTGCTCACCGCGTCCCGCCCGCTGTCCTGGGTGAACACCGCCTACCCCTTCGCCCTCGCCCTGCTCCTGCTGCAGCACCCGGTCGACGTCCCGCTGCTCGTCGTCGGCGCGGTCTACTTCCTCATCCCCTACAACCTCGCCATGTACGGCATCAACGACGTCTTCGACTACGAGTCGGACCTCCGCAACCCGCGGAAGGGCGGTGTCGAGGGCGCGGTGCTCGACCCGCGGTACCACCGCCCGATCCTGCTCGCGGTGGTCGCCACGAACGTGCCGTTCCTCGTCGCGCTGCTCCTGATGGGCGGCCCCGCGTCCTGGCTCGTGCTCGCGATCTCGGTCTTCGCGGTCGTCGCCTACAGCGCTCCGCGGCTCCGCTTCAAGGAGCGGCCGGTGCTCGACTCGATCACCTCCAGCACCCACTTCGTGAGCCCCGCCGTCTACGCCGCGGCGCTCGCCGGGCACGCACCGGATGCGCGGACCGTGCTGCTGCTCACCGCCTTCTTCTGCTGGGGCATGGCGAGCCACGCCTTCGGCGCCGTGCAGGACATCCCCGCCGACCGGGCCGCGGGCATCGGCTCCATCGCGACGGCGTTCGGCGCGGCGGCGACCGTGCGGCTGGCGGCGCTTCCTCGCGATCAACTACGGCGCCGGGTTCCTCGTGACCATGCTCGCGATCGGTGCCGCGGCATTGGGTTGATCGCGCAGCGGCGTGCCCGTCGGCGCGCACAATGGCCTCGTGCGCAGCATCCGACGCGTCGAGCCGGG
>JBQCCU010000226.1:0-5492 GCA_051961935.1 Amnibacterium sp.
ACGAGGGTGGCGATGGCCGCAATAAGAGCGAGAAGCGTTCCGCCGCCGACGAGCGTCCATTGCCAGGCGGAAGGTCGCGTTCGCACAAGCGGAGCGTAGGGGTCGGGGAGCTTGACCCGGTTCTCCGGACATCTGAGCTGGCGCGAGATGATCGCGTCGGGAAGGAGTCCGGAGGATGCCTACTGCCAAGCCGCCGGAGTTCCGGCGTCGCGCGCTCGATCTGGTCGCGTCCGGTGAGCCGGTGATCCAGGTCGCGCGGAACCTCGGGATCAGCGAGTCCTGCCTGCGCCGCTGGATGGCCCAGGACGCCGTCGACACCGGGGCCGCTGAGGGGATCACCAGCGCCGAGAAGCGCGAGCTGGTCGAGTTGCGCCGCAAGAACCGGGTGCTCGAGATGGAAGTCGAGATCCTCAAGCGCGCCTCCGCCTACTTCGCGCGGGAGAACGTGCTCCCAAAATAGGGTTCCGGCTGGTCCAGGAGCTTGCTGCTGACGGCTTCCCCGTCGCGGTGGCCTGCCGGGTGCTGAACGTCTCCCGCTCGGGCTATTACGAGTGGAGCAGCCGGCCACCATCGGCTCGCGCGATCGCGGATGCGGAGCTGCTGCCGCTGATCGAGCAGGTCCATTACGCCTCCCGCGGCACCTATGGGGCGCTGCGGGTCCATGCCGAGCTGCGGCTCGGACAGGGGCGGCAGGTCAGCCGCCGGAAGGTGGTTCGTTTGATGCGGGTCGCAGGGATCGTCGGGATCAGCCACCGACGGAAACGCGGGAAACCGCGACCGCTGCCGGCCCCGCACGACGACCTCGTCAAACGCCGCTTCGTTGCCGACGGCCCCGATCGGCTCTGGTTCACCGACATCACCGAGCACCCCACCGCGAGCGGGAAGGTTTACTGCTGCGCCGTCCTGGACTGCTTCACGCGGCGGGTCGTGGGCTGGTCGATCGCGGACCACATCCGCACCGAACTCGTCGTCGACGCCCTCGAGATGGCCCGCTGGCAACGCCGACCCGAGCCCGGCACGGTCCTGCATTCCGACCGCGGCAGCCAATACACGTCCTGGCTCTTCGGCCATCGGCTGCGCCAAGCCGGGCTGCTCGGCTCGATGGGGAAGGTCGCATCGTCGGTTGACAACGGCCTGATGGAATCGTTCTGGTCGAGCCTGCAGCGCGAACTCCTCGACCGGCACGACTGGGAGTCGCCGGCGGAACTCGGCAGCGCCATATTCGAGTGGATCGAAGGGTTCTACAACCCCCGTCGCCGCCACTCGGGACTCGGCTATCTCAGCCCCGTCGAGTTCGAGGCTCTGCACACCGCCGCCACAGCTGCGGCATGATCACCACACGACAACCGTCCGGGAAACCGGGTCAAGCTCCCGTGAGCGATAGCGGTCGCTGGCGAAGGGTCGGTCCTGGGTGCTGATCGGTGTCCGAGGAAGGGGTGACCATGACGCGAAGGGAGCGGCCGGAGGCGTGCGATGGGAAGTGTGCAGACCTACGAGACGGCGGCCGGGCGGCGGTACATGGTGCAGTTCCGCCGCCCCGACCACTCGCTGACCACCCGGCGCGGCTTCCGTACGAAACGCGAAGCGCAGCTCTTCCTCGCCTCGACGGAGCTGGCGAAGGCTTCGGGGGAGTGGATCGACTCCGGATCGGGAAAGGTGGCGATCGGCCAGGTCGGTGTTGAATGGCTCGCCGCCCAAGCGCACCTGAAACCTTCATCGCTCCACACGATCGAGGTGGCGTGGCGCGTGCATGTCGAGCCGAGGTGGGGCGATCGGACGATCAGCAGCATCCGGCACAGCGAGGTGCAGGACTGGGTCGCCGACCTCAGCCGTACGAAGAGCCCGACAGTCGTGCTCCGTGCATACGGCATCCTCGCCGGCACCTTGGACCGCGCCGTGCGCGATCGTCGGATCAAGCTAAACCAGGCGCGGGGCGTTTCCTTGCCCCGGAAGCGCACCAAGCCCCGGCACTACCTCACCCACGCTCACGTCGAGCTGCTCGCGCGTGAGGCGCGCGAGCACAAGGCCCTCGTGCTCCTCCTCGCCTACACCGGATTGCGCTGGGGCGAGGCCGTGGCGCTTCGTGTCAGCGCCGTCGACTTCGAGCGGCGTCGGCTCGTGATCCGGGACAACGCAGTCAACGTTGCGGGCGTCATCACTCCTGGCACTCCGAAGTCCGGTGAAACACGGAGCGTTCCATTTCCCGCCTTCCTCGATGCGTTACTCGCGCGCGAGTGTTACGGCAAGACGACCGCTCAACTCGTCTTCGGCGACGGTGACCGCTACTTGTCGACGCCGACGGTCAAGGACGGCTGGTTCACCGGTGCGCGCAAGCGGGCGGCCGCCCAGGACGTGACGTTCCCGACCGCGCTCACGATTCACGACCTCCGGCACACGGCCGCGAGCCTCGCGATCTCGGCCGGCGCCAACGTGAAGGCGGTCCAGCGGATGCTCGGCCACGCGTCCGCGGCGATGACACTCGACACCTACGCGGACCTCTTCGACGACGACCTCGACGCCGTTTCGGCCGCACTCGATGACGCGCGACGGGCTGCAGGTGAAGTCAAAATGAAGTCACGGCGGGCTCCTGGGCTGGCTGCAGGGCCAGCCGGCCCGCATGTTTCCGGGCTTCTCGGGCCCTAAAACGCGGTGCCCCTGGAGGGACTCGAACCCCCAACCGTTTCCTTAGGACGGAACTGCTCTTCCATTGAGCTACAGAGGCGTGGCACGCGGAACTCCGACAGTGTAGGCGGGGGAGGGATGGGGGAGCGGATGATCGACGCGCACACCGAGGCCGAGCTGCGGGCGCTCGAGGAGTCGCTGTGGCGGCCCGAGACCCGCTTCAACGAGGGCTGGGTGCGGCGGATCGTGCATCCGGACTTCCTCGAGCTCGGCCGCTCCGGCCGCACCTACGACCTCGCCGCCATGCTCGCCATCGAGGCCGCCCCCTGCGCCGCCCGGCTCCCGCTGCCCGGCTTCGCCGTGCGGGAGCCGTCACCCGGCGTCGCGCTCGTCACCTACGTGAGCCGCGTCGCGCACGGCGACGGGGAGGAGCTGGCGGCGAACCGCAGCTCGCTGTGGGTGCGGCACGCGGACGGCTGGCGGCTGCACTTCCACCAGGGCACGCCGGCCTGAGTCAGGCGAACGGCACCCCGACGCCCCGCGCCCACTTCGCCGCCGCCTCCGCGCGGCTACGCGCGCCGAGCTTCGTCCGGATGTGCTCGACGTGCTTCTCCACGGTGCGCGGCTCGATGTAGAGGGCGAGGCCGATGTCGCGATTCGTGCGCCCGTCCGCGACGAGGGCCAGCACCTCCTGCTCCCGCACGGTGAGGGACCGGATCGCGGCGCCCACGTCCCACTCCGCGGCGCGGAGCCGGGCATGGTCGAACGCCGGGCCGAGATGCACCTGCAGGGCCTCCGCGGCGAGCTCGTCTGCGGGGCCGAACGGGATCGCGTACCGCTCGAGGGCGATCCGGAGCACCCGGCGGCTCGCCGTCGCCCGCAGCTCGAGGCGATGCCCCTCGGCGGACAGCTCCACGCCGTGGGCCGCGCGCTCCGGTGCCCGGTCCCGCAGCATGCTCCCCGTCTCGGAACTCGGTGCCGACCGCTCCGCCCACGCCGCCCGCAGGTCCCGCAGGTCCTGGTGGTCCGACGGCAGCAGCTGCTCGCACTGGACCGCCACCTCGTCGGGGAAGGTCCGCGGATCCGGCAGGGCGTGCAGCGCGAGCACCGCCGTGAGCACCCGGTGCAGGCCATCCGGCTCGGGGTGGACCGCGGCCTCCGCGATGCCCGTCCGCTCGGCGATCGAAAGCATGTCCCGCCTTCCGACAGCGACACCCGGGGCGGCGTCGCACCGACTCCGGACCGTACTCCCGGCCGGGCTCCCCGGCTCCCCGGTTTCCAAGGGGATGTGCGTGTTTTCCGGTATGGTCCGCCGCTCGCGCCCGGAGCACGGTGGACCCGGTGCCCGCCACCGGGGCGGGCCGAGTCCCAGGCAAGGAAGCTGATGTCCCTCCTCTCCAGGCGATCCCTCGCCACCGCGGCCGCGGTCGGCGTGGGCATCGCGACCATCACCGGCCTCGGAGCCGCGCCCGCGACGGCGGACGCGTGGTCCCCGCACGTGCTCTCCAGCGCCTACGTCGGGCCCCTGCAGTTCGCCGTGGACGGGCGCTCCATCTACGTGGCGGACAGCGCCCAGTCGAAGCTGTTCAAGGTGGGGCGCACGGCCCCGATCGCCGTCGGTCCCGCCCCGTCCGCGAACCCGGAGCAGAGCGGCGACCTCGCCGGTGTGGCCGCCGCGGACGGCACCATCGCCTACACGACGACGACCGCGGACCACCAGGACACCCGGCTCACGATCCTGCGCCACGGGCACAAGCAGGTCGTGTCGCTGTCGGCCTTCGAGCGGCGCTACAACCCCGACAAGCGGAACACCTACGGGCTCGTGAACGCGGGCGCGGTCAGCGCGAAGTGCAAGGCGGAGCTGACCGCCGGCGGGATGAAGACCTCGCTCTACCGCGGCGCCTACGACTCGCACCCGTACGCGGTCGCGTCCCTCGGCAACGGCAGCTGGGCGGTCGCCGACGCGGGCGGCAACGACATCCTGCGGGTGGACCGGTGGGGCCACGTGTCCCTGCTCGCCCTGCTGCCCGCGCAGCCGCTGCAGATCACCGCGGACATGGCGAAGCAGAACGGCGCGCCCGACTGCACCGGCATCACCTACCGCTTCGAGCCGGTGCCGACCGACGTCGAGGTCGGCCCGCACTGGGATCTCTACGCGACGACCCTGTCGGCCGCGCCCGGCGCGAGCGGCAGCGTCTGGCGGATCCGCCACGGCGACCTGGACCGGATCGCGACCGGCTTCGTCGGAGCGACGAACCTGGCGGTGACGCCCGGCGGCCGCATCTACGTCGCCCAGCTGTTCGCCGGCACCATCGCGGTCGTCCGGGGCCACGGCCCGCAGGTGGTGGCCTCGCTGCCCGGCGTGGCCGCGGTCGAGTGGTCGTGCGGCCACCTCTACGCCTCCACCGCCCCCGCGGTGACCGGCGGCAGCGGACCCGGCACGATCGTCCGGTTCGGCTGATCCGCCCGATGCGCGGCTCGGGCCGGGAACCGCAGAGTCTCCCGGCCCGCGCCGCGCGCCCGTCCCCGCCACGCCGCGCCCTTGGGAACCCTCCGGCGGATGCACGGCGCGTCACCCGAACGAGGGACGCCCCGTGCCTACAGTGGCACTGTGTGGCGTGCCGAGAACGGGGAGACCAGGGAGGAGACCGCGGACACGGAAGTGCTGCGGGTTCCGCCGACCTCGTCGACCCCGGCGTTCACCGGCCCGCAGGCCGTGACCGTCGGTGACCACGGCTTCGTCCCGGTGAACATCGCCGCGCCGGCATGGGAGCGCTGGCGGGACGAGCTCGGCGCCGTCGGCGGCCCGACGCCGCTGCTGCACTTCGACGACTCGGTGCGCACCCGCATCGAGCTCTCGACGACGCACC
>JBQCCU010000227.1:0-2282 GCA_051961935.1 Amnibacterium sp.
GGTCGAGGACTTCGCGGTGGACGGCGTGCCGCACGTGAGCGTCTGCGAGGAGATCCCCTGACCGCACACGTGCCGCTTTCCGACCTCAAACCACCTCGATGAGGTCGGAAAGCGGCAAGTCTGCGTGGGTGGGTTCCGGATCCGCTACACTGGACGGCGCCGAAGACCGCCGGTCGTCGTCGTGCCCTCGGGCGCGGTGGCCGAAGGTCCGGATCCGAGACGGATCCGGCGACCTGCGCAGGTGACATGAGAAGGACGTCCGCTCCACGGACGACACCGCCCCGTGCGCCTGCGCCGGGGCTTTTTTGTTGCCCCGGCTCCGGCGATACGACTTTCAATCGCAAAGGAGGTGCACATGGCGACCAAGGAAGCCACCGTGGCCGAGCTCACGGACGGGTTCAAGAACTCGAACGCAGCGCTGCTCACCGAGTACCGCGGCCTGACCGTCGCGCAGCTGAAGCAGCTGCGCTCGTCGATCCGTGAGCACGCCACGTTCGCCGTGGTGAAGAACACGCTCACGAAGATCGCCGCGAACAACGCGGGGATCACCGCGTTCGACGAGCAGCTCGCGGGCCCGTCCGCAATCGCGTTCGTGCACGGCGACACCGTGGCCGTGGCGAAGGCGCTCCGCGACTTCGCCCGCACGAACCCGCTGCTCGTCGTCAAGAGCGGCTACTTCGACGGTGCTGCCCTCAGCGCCGCCGAGGTCACCCGCCTCGCCGACCTCGAGTCGCGCGAGGTGCTGCTCGCCCGTGCCGCGGGCGGGTTCAAGGCGTCGCTCACGCGCGCCGCGTACGCGTTCAACGCCCCGCTCTCGAAGGCCGTCCGCACCGTGGACGCCCTCCGCGAGAAGCAGGCCGCTTGACGGTCTGCGTCTGATCGACACAGTGCAGGCCGCTTGACGGTCTGCGTCTGATCGACACAGCGCAGGCCGCTGAAGCGGTTCCATCCGTCCGGCCGGACGTTCCGCGCCGGTTCCTCGACCCACTCATCCACCCCTAGGAGGCACATATGGCCAAGCTCAGCACCGACGAGCTCCTCGACGCGTTCAAGGAGCTCTCCCTCATCGAACTGTCCGAGTTCGTCAAGAAGTTCGAGGAGACGTTCGACGTCACCGCGGCCGCCCCGGTGGCCGTCGCGGCGGCTCCGGGTGCCGGTGGCGGCGCGGCCGCCCCGGCCGAGGAGGAGGAGAAGGACTCCTTCGACGTCATCCTCGAGTCGGTCGGCGACAAGAAGATCCAGGTCATCAAGGAGGTCCGCGCGCTGACCTCCCTCGGCCTCGGCGAGGCGAAGGCGCTGGTCGACGGCGCCCCGAAGCCCGTCCTCGAGGGCGCGAACAAGGAGACCGCCGAGAAGGCCAAGGCTCAGCTCGAGGCCGCCGGCGCGACCATCACGCTCAAGTAGTCGTCCCGCAGACGGACACGGAGGGCGCCATCCCGGTGAGGGGTGGCGCCCTTCGGCGTACCCGGCCGCCCAACCGCCCGTGCCGGGCGGTCCCGCGCCTCACCGCCGTGCCGGGTGGAGCCGCGCCTCACCGCCCGTGCCGGGTGGAGCCGCGCCTCCCCGCCCGTGCCGGGTGGAGGCATCCGTGCCGGGTGGAGGCCGGGATCGGGCGTTTCGCCCTACACCGGGCACATTCCACTCCGCCCGGGACGGAGATGACGGCGATCGGCGCGGATGACGGTGATCCGGGCCGGTTCCATCCGTCATTCCGGTGGATCGCCGTCGTTCCGGATGCGGCGTCTCGCCACGCAGTGCCGGGAGGAGGCATTCGTGCCGGGTGGAGGCCGGGATCTGGCGTTTCGGCCTACACCGGGCACATTCCACTCCGCCCGGGACGGCGGCGCTGGGGCGCTCAGATGTGCTCGAGGATCTCCAGCGGTCGGTGCACGGGCGCGGAGGCCACCGGGGGTGGGGCGGTGGTGCGCCGCAGCACGAGCGAGCACTCCGCGCGCACCACGCGCTGCTTCGACGGCCGCCCCTGCAGCTCGTCGAGCACGATCCGCGCAGCGGTGGCGCCCTGCGCCTGCGGGTCCTGCCGCACGGTCGTCAGGCCGAACGCCTCGCTCCACGCGTGGTCGTCGATGCCCACCACCGACAGGTCCTCCGGCACGCGCAGGCCGAGCTCGGCGGCGGCGAGCAGCACCCCGAACGCCATCTCGTCGGAGCCCGCGAACACCGCCGTCGGCCGGTCGGGCGAGTCGAGGAGGGCGCGCGCCGCGACCTTCGCGGGCGGCATCTGGAAGCCCGCGGAGACGAACCAGTCGTCGCGGACCGCCACG
>JBQCCU010000228.1:0-3308 GCA_051961935.1 Amnibacterium sp.
GCTGCTCGCGCTGCTCGGGCGGGCGGCGCGGTGGCCCGGCGTCGGCTCCCGACCGCCGGTCCCCTCGCCCGACCCCCATCCGCCCCTGGAAGGATGAGCGGGTGAGACTGCACGACCCCGACTCCCGCACGTTCGCCTCCGACAACTACGCAGGCGCCCTCCCCGAGGTGCTCCAGGCGATCGCCGACGCGAACGGCGGCCACCAGATCGCCTACGGCGAGGACGTCTACACGGCCCGTCTCGGCGAGGTGATCCGCGCCGAGCTCGGCGAGCGCGCGGAGGTGTTCCCCGTGTTCAACGGCACGGGCGCGAACGTCGTCGGCCTGACCGCGCTGCTCCCCCGCTGGGGCGCGGTGATCGCCACCGGCAGCGCCCACATCCACACCGACGAGGCCGGCGCCCCCGAGCGCGTCAGCGGGCTGAAGCTGCTCGTCGTGCCCGCCGTGGAGGGCAAGCTGACCCCGGCGGCGATCGAGACGGAGGCCTGGGGCTGGGGCGACGAGCACCGGCCGCAGCCGCTCGCGGTCTCGATCACGCAGAGCAGCGAGCTGGGCACCGTCTACACCCCCGAGGAGGTGCGCGCCGTCGCGGACTTCGCGCACGAGCGGGGCATGGCGGTGCACATGGACGGCGCCCGGATCTGGAACGCCGCCGCGGCGCTCGGGCTCCCGCTCCGCGCGTTCACCACGGACGCGGGCGTCGACGTGCTGAGCCTCGGCGGCACGAAGAACGGGCTGCTCGGCGCGGAGGCGGTCGTCGTGCTCGATCCCGACCGCGTCGACGGGCTGGTCTACCTGCGGAAGCTGTCGATGCAGCTGTCGAGCAAGATGCGGTTCGCGAGCGCGCAGCTGCTCACCCTCTTCGAGGACGACCTCGGCATCCGCACCGCCGCGCACGCGAACGCCATGGCGGCACGGCTCCGGGCCGCGCTCGAGGAGGTGCCGGGGGTCGGCTTCAGCCACCCGACGCAGGCGAACGCGATCTTCGCCGAGCTCGACCTCGAGGCGGCGGACCGCGTCCGGAAGCGCTTCCGCTTCTACGACTGGGATCGCTCCCGGAACCAGGTGCGGTGGATGTGCGCCTGGGACACCACCGAGGCCGACGTCGACGCCTTCGTGGCGGCCGTGCGGGAGGCGCTCGGCTGACCTCCGGCGCGCCACCGGCGGGCCGCCGCCACGCGGGGGGACCATTCCTCGCGTGATGGGCATCAACCACGCGACGAGCGGCGCGGCCGTCTGGTTCGCGGCGACGGCGACGCTGCCCGCGCTCAGCACCGAGCTCTACCCGCTCGCGCCGATGGGGGTGCTCGCCGGCGCGCTGGTGTGCGCGGGGGCCGCCCTCCTGCCCGACGCCGACCACCACAGCGGCACCATCGCCCACTCGGTCCCCGTGCTCGGGCGCCTCGCGGCCCGGACCGTCGAGGACGCGAGCGGCGGCCACCGCCACGGCGCCCACACGCTCTTCGCCGGGGTGATCGTGACGCTGCTGGCGGTGCTGCTCGGTCGCGTCACCGCGGTGGTGCCGCTGCTCGGCCGGGTCCCGGTCGGTCCCGCGATCGCCACGATCGCCCTCATCTGCTTCGCGGTGAAGGCCAGGGACGTGGTCAAGCGCTGGTCGACCGCGTGGCTGCTCGGGCTGCTGGCCGCGATCGCGGTGCTCGTCTTCTCCCCCGACAACCCGGTCTGGTTCCCGGTGGCCGTCGGCCTCGGCTTCGTCACGCACATCGCGGGCGACCTGCTGACCGTCGAGGGCGTCCCGAGCCTGCTCTGGCCCATCCAGGTGAAGCCGCCCCGCGGCTGGTCGAAGACCCCGGGCCTCAGGGCGATCTGGAAGCGCAACGGCTACCTCTCCGTGCCCGTGCTCGGGCACGCGGGCTCGGTGCGGGAGCACGTGCTCGGCGTCGCCCTCGCGCTCTACTGCGTCTACGCCTTCGTGGCGGTCGCGATGCAGGCGGGTCACGTCGATCTGCTCGCCGTCCACTGACGACCGGATCCGATCATCCGAAGGGCGCAACGTCACCGATTCCGCAGCGTGACGGCCGGGAAACGGCGGAATCCGTCGTATTCTGGCCCCATGCCGAACCTGGAGCGGGACGTCGTCATCATCGGAGCGGGCGCGTGCGGCCTCACGGCCGCGACCGCGCTGCGGCGGGCCGGCGCGAGCGTCGTGGTGCTCGAGGCGCGTGACCGCGTCGGCGGCCGCGTCTGGACCGACACGACCACGGGCGCGCTGCTCGAGCTCGGCGGCCAGTGGGTCTCCCCCGACCAGACGGCGCTCCAGCGCACGGTGGCGGAGCTCGGCCTCGAGCTGTTCGAGCGGTACCGCGAGGGCGACAGCGTCTACATCGGCCGCGACGGGCAGCGCCGCCGCTTCACCGGCGACATCTTCCCCACCTCGCCGGCGACCGAGGCGGAGATCGTCCGCCTCATCGGGATCCTCGACGGCCTCGTCGCCGAGATCGACCCGGACGAGCCCTGGCGCCACCCTCGGGCGGAGGAGCTCGACCGCGTCACCTGGCGGGCCTTCCTCGAGCAGCTGTCCGACGACCAGGAGGCCCGCGACAACGTCGCCCTGTTCATCGCCGAGGCGATGATCACGAAGCCCGCGCACGCGTTCTCGGCGCTGCAGGCGCTGCTCATGGCCGCCTCGGCGGGCAGCTTCAGCCACCTCGTGGACGCCGACTTCATCCTGGACAAGCGGGTCGTCGGCGGCCTCCAGCAGGTGCCGCTGCGCCTCGCGGAGGCGCTCGGGGAGGACGTGCTCCTGAACCGCCCCGTGCGCACCGTCGAGTGGTCGGACGAGGGCGTCGTCGTCCACGCGGACGGCGACCTCACCGTGCGGGCCGCCCGCGCGGTCCTCGCCGTGCCGCCGAACCTCTACGACCGCATCGGCTACGTGCCGGCGCTGCCCGCGCGCCGCCAGGTGCTGCACCAGCACGTCTCCCTCGGGCTCGTCATCAAGGTGCACGCCGTCTACGAGACGCCGTTCTGGCGTGCCGACGGGCTCTCCGGCACCGCGTTCAGCCCCTACCGCCTGGTGCACGAGGCGTACGACAACTCGAACCACGGGGATCCGCGCGGCGTGCTCGTCGGCTTCGTCTCGGACGAGCGGGCGGACGCCCTCCTCGCGCTGGGCGCCGACGAGCGCCGGGCCGCGGTGCTCGACTCCCTCGCCGACTACTACGGGGATGCGGCACGGCATCCGGTCGTCTACGTCGAGAGCGACTGGGCGAGCGAGGAGTGGACGCGCGGCGCGTACGCGGCGAGCTTCGACATGGGCGGCCTCGCCCGGTTCGGTGCGGACCTGCG
>JBQCCU010000229.1:0-8774 GCA_051961935.1 Amnibacterium sp.
ACCAAGTCGTACTCCCCAAACTGGTAGTAGCATAAGACGAACGCGAAGGTGATGTAGAGGTAGGAACCCGTGTGGTACGAGTGCGACAGGTGGCACATGATCCAGCCCTGCCGCACGATGCGGGAGTACGCCTCCTCCGCCGCGGCGATCGTGCGGTCGTACACCGGCCGCAGCCGCGACCAGGGTGCCGCCGTCTCCGAGACGTCGCCCGCCGTGCCGCGGTCGAGCAGGAAGTCGCGCAGGTACGGGGTGTCGAACTTCCTCTGGTCGTACAGCACGCCCGGGCCCGTGCCGACGCCGAGGCCGCCGTGGCGCTTCACGATCCGCTCCACCGCCTTGCGCTGGCGCGCGACGTGGTCGGGCTCGCCCTCGTAGCCGATGAAGGACAGGCAGATCTCCTCGAGGTCCCAGCCGCGGCGCTTCAGGAACGCCATCAGCCCCTTCTGCGCCAGCGCGGAGAGGCCCTTCGACTCCTTCGCGGTGGCGAGCGAGAAGCCGGTCTCGCGCGCGTCGGAGACCCGCGTGACGGTCGGATGCGCGTCGCTCGCGGCGATCGCCTGCATGGCGGCGAGGCCCGCGGTCCAGTTCGGGAAGAAGTAGGCGTGGATGACCCGCTTCGCGGGCACGCGGTGCACCTGCACCGTCACCTCGGTGATGATCCCGAGCCGGCCCTCGCTGCCGAGGATCAGCTCGCGGACGCTCGGGCCGGTGGAGGCCGACGGGTACGGCTTCACCTCGAGCAGGCCGCCCGGGCGCGCGACGTGCATGCCGCGGGCGATGTCGGCGATGTCGCCGTACTTGTCGGACTGCATCCCGGAGGACCGGGTCGCGACCCAGCCGCCGAGGCTCGAGTGGGTGAAGGAGTCGGGGAAGTGCCCGATCGTCCAGCCGCGCTCGTTCAGCTGGCGCTCGAGCACGGGCCCGAGCGCGCCCGCCTGGATGCGGGCGAGGCCGGACGGCTCGTCGATCTCGAGCACGCGGTCGAGTCGCCCGAGGTCGACGGAGACCACCACCCGGTGCTCACCGGGGTCGGGCTCGAGCGAGCCGGCGATGTTGCTGCCGCCGCCGAACGGGATGAGCACGGCGTCGAGGGCAACCAGCGCGGTGACGAGCCGCTGCACCTCCTCCTGCGTGCCGGGGTAGACGACGAGGTCGGGGGTGCGCGGCAGGACGCCCGCCCGCACGCGCACGAGGTCCCGCAGGCTCTTGCCGTAGGTGTGCACGACCCGGTCCATCGGGTCGGCGGTCACCGCGTGCTCCCCCACGACCGCGGCGGCCGCCGCCGCGACCCGTCCGTCGTCCCGGCTCGCGGGCACCTCGAGCCCCTCGAACGCCGGTGGCTCGAGCGGCTGCACCGCGTGCAGGTCGAGCCCGACGGCCTTCTTCACGAACGGGGCGAACGCCGGCTTGTCCTCGAAGTGGAAGGCCACGCCGGGCACGCCCCAGCCCCACCACTTCATGTGCGGCACGGCGGCGCCCGTCCCGGCTCCCACCTGCGGCTCCCGCTCGGTCTCGGGGCTCTCGGCGAGGTCGGACAGGTCGGTCACAGGCGCTCCTCGGTCGTCGCGTGCGCGGTCCGGCGGCGGCCGGTCAGCACCCGGTGCTCGTTCTCGTCGTGCAGGCGCTGCACCTCGCCGCGCACCCGTCGCATGTACTCGCTCGGCGTCTCGCCCCGCTGGGCGAAGACAGGACGACCGTAGACGACCGCGACCGGCGGACGACCCGCGCGCGGCCACCGCGAGCCGCGCGGATGCGCGAGGTTCGCGCCGATGATCGCGACCGGCACGCACGGCACGTCCGCGCGGGCGGCGAGCGCCGCGGCGCCGGCCTTGAACTGGCCGAGGCGGCCGGTGGCGCTGCGGGTGCCCTCGGGGAAGACGAGCACCGGCACGCCGCGGCCGAGCAGCGCGCGGGCCTCCGAGCTGCGCCGCTCGACCCCGGTGCGGTGGATCGGGAACGCGTTGAAGAACAGCGTGGTGAGCATCCGCCGCCACGGCACGTCGAAGAAGTAGTCGGCGGCCGCGCCCGCGGCGAGGTACCGGGCGAGTCGGCGCGGCAGCGTCGTGAACACGAGCGGCGCGTCGAGGTGGCTCGTGTGGTTCGCCACGACGACGAACGCCCCACGGAGCGTCTCGATCTCGCTGCGGCCGAAGACCTGCACGCGGGTGACCCAGCGCACGACGCCCGCGAGCAGGATCCGCTGGGCGACGTACCGCGCCATCGCCATCGGCTTCGACGTGAATCGATCGAGCCGCACGTCGTCCTGTTCGGAGCGGGCGTCCAAGTCGGTTTGGAGCCGCGTCGTCACGACGAAAGGCTACTGCTGCGACGTCCCGAGAGCGCCCGGGAAACAGCTCGGATCCCGCTCCGAGGACCGTGCCGCGCGAGGAACATGAGGGTCTTGTAGCGGACGGTCGGCACGGACACGACGCGGCCCCTGACGAGGTCGTGCAGGGCCGCGTCGACGAGCGCGTCGGCGTCGATCCAGAGCGCCTCGGGGATGCCGGACACCTTCACCCCTGCGCGCTCGTGGAACTCCGTGTGCACCCAGCCGGGGGCGAGCGCCATCACCCGCACGCCGGTGCCGTGCAGCTCGTTCGCGAGCCCCTCGGTGAAGGCCGTCACCCAGGCCTTGACCGCCGAGTACGCGCCCATCGTGATGAACCCCGCGGTGCTCGACACGTTCACGATGCTCCCGTGGCCGCGTGCCCGCATCCCGCGGGCGGCGGCGCCCGAGAGCACGAGGACGGCCCGCATCATCACCTCGAAGGCGCGGTCGTGCTCGGTCACGTCCGCGTCCGTGAGCCGGGAGCGCACCGAGAAGCCGGCGTTGTTGACGAGCACCTCGACGGGCCGGTCGGGGTCCTCGAGCCGCGCGGCCACCCTGGCGACGTCGGCACGGTCGGCGAGGTCCGCCGCGAGCACCTCCACCCGGCGCCCCTGCGCCCGGTAGCGCTCGGCCTCGGCCTCGAGCCGGCCCGCGTCGCGGGCGACGAGCACGAGGTCGAACCCCCGCCGCACCAGCGCCCTCGCGAAGGCGGCCCCGATGCCGCTGGTCCCCCCGGTCACGAGCGCCGTCGCCATGAACGCATACGATACGGAACCGATGACTTCCCCGGCCCAGCCCGCGGCCGTGGGGCCGCTCTCGGGACACGTGCTGCTCACCGGCGGCACCGGCTTCGTCGGTCAGGCGCTGCTGGAGCGCCTCCTCGTGTCCCATCCCGAGACGCGCATCACCGTGCTCGTCCGCGGCCGCGGCACGCTCTCCGGCACGGACCGGCTCGCGAAGCTGCTCGCGAAGCCCGTCTTCGGGCCGTGGCGGGAGCGCGTCGGCCGCGAGGAGGCCGCGCGGATCTTCGCCGAGCGGGTCACCGCGCACGAGGGCTCGCTCACCGACCCGGGCGTGCTCCCGTCCGACCTCGACGTGGTGATCCACAGCGCCTCGACCGTCTCCTTCGATCCGCCCGTCGACGAGGCGTTCGCCACGAACGTCGGTGGCGCCCAGGCGCTCTACGCCGCGATCGCCGCGACGGGGGCGGACCCGCACGTCGTGCACGTCTCCACCTGCTACGTCGGCGGCATCCGCAAGGGCGTCCTGCCCGAGGCGCGCCTGCCGCACGAGGTCGACTGGCGCGCGGAGGCGGATGCGGCGGCGCGGGCCCGCGCGAGGGCCGAGCTCGCGTCGCGGGAGCCCGCGATGCTCGAGCGGCTGATGGCCGAGGCGCGGGCGAAGCACGGCAAGCAGGGACCGCAGGCGGTCGCGCAGGCCACCGAGTCCGCGCGGCAGGAGACGGTGAAGCGCCGGCTCGTCGAGGCCGGCCGGGCCAGGGCGCAGAGCCTCGGCTGGACGGACGTCTACACCCTCACCAAGGCCTTCGCGGAGCGGGTGGCGGAGGAGACCTGGGGCTCGTCCCACCGGCTCTCGATCGTGCGGCCGAGCGTCATCGAGAGCGCGCTCGCGCATCCGGTCCCCGGCTGGATCGACGGGTTCAAGGTGGCCGATCCGCTGATCCTCGCGTTCGGCCGCGGCCAGCTGCCCGACTTCCCCGGGGTGCCCGACTCGGTGCTCGACGTGATCCCCGTCGACCTCGTCGTGAACGCGGTGCTCGCCGCGGCCGCCACGCCCCCCGACGCCGGCGCCCCCCGCTACCTGCACATCGCCTCCGGCGCCGCGAACCCGCTGCCGTTCCACTCGATGTACGAGAACGTGCGCGCCTACTTCACGGCGAACCCCATCCCCGACGACGTGCGCGGCACGGCTCGGGTGCCGACCTGGCAGTTCCCCGGCGACCGGCGGGTGGAGCGGGCTCTGCGGCGCGCCGAGCGGGGCGCGGACGCGGCCGACCGCGTGCTCGAGCGGCTGCCCTCCACCCCGCGCACCCGCGGCTGGCAGCGGGACCTCGACCGCCGCCGCAGCGACCTCGCGGTCATGCGGAGCCTCTCCGAGCTCTACCGCGCCTACGTCGGCACGGAGCTGATCTTCGACGACGCGCAGGCCCGCGACCTCCAGTCCCGGGTGCCTTCGGCGCTCGCCGACGAGCTCGGCTTCGACCCCGCCCGGATCGCGTGGGACGACTACCTGCAGCGCGTGCACTTCCCCGCGATCACGGGGTTGATGCGGGTCTTCTCGCGCCGCGGCGGCGAGCGGGCGGAGGCGTCCGGCCCGCAGCCGCTGCCGGAGCGCAGCGACGTGGTCGCGGTCTTCGACCTCGAGGGCACCGTCGTCGACTCGAACATCGTGCTGCAGTACCTGTGGGTCAAGCAGGCGGACGCCGGCGCCGCGCAGACGCTGGGGGCCGCCTCGGCCCTGCTCGCCGGGCTGCCCGCCTACCTCGCCGCGGAGCGCCGGGACCGGGGCGAGTTCGTGCGCACCTTCCTCCGCCGGTACGCGGGCATGCCGGCCGAGCGCCTCGCCGCCGTCGTCCGCGGCGGCTACACGGACACGCTGCTCGCGCACACGAGCGCCGCTGCCCTCGAGCGGGTTCGCGAGCACCGCGCGGCGGGCCACCGCACGGTGCTGCTCACCGGCTCCATCGGCACGCTCGCGGCGCCGATCGCGGCGCTCTTCGACGAGGTCGTGGCGAGCGAGATGCACGAGGCCGACGGCGTGCTCACCGGCTACCTCGCCCGGCCCCCGCTCGTCGACGAGGCGCGCGCGGCGTGGCTCGCCCGCTTCGCGGAGCGGGAGGGCATCGACCTCGCGCGGTCCTACGGGTACGGCGACAGCGCGGCGGACCTGCCGTGGCTCGCCCTCGTCGGCATCGCGACGGCGGTGAACCCCGACGCGCGGCTCGCGCGGGAGGCGCTGCGGCGGCGTTGGCGGATCGTCGACTGGCGCCGCGGGGGCGTCACGCGAGCGGACCTGCTGCCGGGATGAGCCGCCTCGACGCGGTCGTCGCGCGGCTGCGGGCCGCCGGGTCCGTGTTCGCCGAGGACGAGGCCGCGCTGCTCACCGCCGAGGCGCCCTCCGAGGCGGCCCTGGCCGGCCTCGTGGACCGCCGCGTGGCCGGGGAGCCCCTGGAGACGATCCTCGGCTGGGCGTCCTTCTGCGGCCTCCGCATCCGCACCGCGCCGCACGTGTTCGTGCCGCGACGCCGCACGGAGCTGCTCGCCCGCCGCGCGGCTGCGCTGCTGCCACCCGGCGGCACCGCCGTGGACCTCTGCTGCGGCACGGGCGCCGTCGCCGTCGCGATCGCGGCCCTCGCCACCCCGGGCGCGCTGCACGCGGCGGACGTCGACCCCGCCGCGGTCACCTGCGCGCGCGGCAACGTGGAGCCGCTCGGCGGCCGGGGCTGGCCGGGCGACCGGGTGGCGGGGCGCCCCGCGGCCCTGGTGGGACGGATCGACGTGCTGGCGGTCAACGCGCCGTACGTGCCGACCGGGGCGATCGCGACCATGCCGCCGGAGGCCCGCGACCACGAGGCGCGGATCGCGCTCGACGGCGGGACGGACGGGCTCGACGTCCACCGGCGGGTCGCGGCGATCGCACCGCAGTGGCTCGCGCCGGGTGGGGCGGTGCTCGTCGAGACGAGCGAGGCGCAGGCGCCGGCCACGGCCGCCCTGCTCGCCGCGGGCGGCCTCGCGGTGTCCGTGGAGCGCGACGACGAGGTGGACGGCACGGTGGCCGTGGGACGGAAGGGGCTTCGATGACCGAGGACGAGGTGCGATTCGGGGTCTGGGCGACGCTCGGGGAGCCGCGGACGGCCGCGGCGCTGACCCGGTCGGGGCTCGACTGGGTGGCGCTCGACGCGCAGCACGGGCACTTCGACGACCGGGCGGTGCGGGAGACGCTCGCCCTGCGCCCGGATCACGGGGCGCCGGTGCTCGTCCGGGTGCGGGCGAACGACGCGGGCCTCATCGGGCGCCCGCTCGACGCAGGGGCGGACGGCGTGATCGTGCCGCTCGTCGACTCGGCCGAGGACGCCGCCGCCGCGGTCGCTGCGGCGCACCACCCGCCCCGCGGCGTCCGCAGCGCGGGCTTCCTCCCCGGCGTCGACGAGCACCGCCCGGCGCCGTTCGTCGCGGTGATGATCGAGACCGCCGAGGCCCTCGCCGCCGTCGAGGCGATCGCGGCGGTCCCGGGCGTCGACATGCTGTTCGTCGGGCCGTTCGACCTGTCGCTGCGCCTCGGCACGACGGTCGACGCGCTCCTCGCCGACGAGGGCCCGGGCGGGCCGCTGCCGCGGGTGCTCGCCGCGGCGCGCGGCGCGGGCGTGGCCGCGGGCGCGTTCGGGGCGGTGCCGAAGCGCGCCGCGGTGCTCGCACGCCTGGGCTTCCGCTGGGTCGCGGTGACGACGGACGTCGGCCTGCTGGGGTCGGGCGCCCTGCAGCGGGAGCTCGCGGAGCGCGCCGGAGCCTGAGGCGCTCAGATCCCGATGCGCTCCTTGAGCAGCGCGTCCGACGGCTCGACCAGGTGCGACCCGTCCGGCAGCACGATCACCGGGATGTTCGTCCGGCCGCTGATCGCGACGGCCGCGTCGGCGGCCTCCTTCGAGGCCTCCACGTCGACGGAGTCGTAGTCGATGCCGCTCGCGTCGAGCACCTTCTTCGACCTGCGGCAGTCGCCGCACCAGGCGGCGCCGTACATCACGATCCGATCCGTCATGCCTCGAGCCTAGGTCGCCCGTGCTGCGGGACCGCGTCGGAGCCGCCGCTCGAAGCGGACCTGCGTCGCCGTCCGGCCCGTCTCGGCGAAGCCGGCCTTCGCGAGCACCCGCTGCGAGGCGGCGTTCCCGGGCTCGGTGTCCGCCCGGACGGCGGTGGCGCCGTGCGCCGCGGCGATGCCCACCGCGGCGAGCAGCGCCTCGGTCGCGAGCCCCCCGCCCCGTGCGGCGGCGACCAGGCCGTAGCCGAGCTCCACGGCGCCGTCCGCGTCGGGCGGCCCGAAGAAGCCGATGCCGCCGACCGCGAGCCCCGAGGCCCGCTCGCGGACCTGGTAGAGGGTGAACACGGGGTCGGGATCGGTCGCGGCCGCGAGCCCGCGCAGCGGGTCGAGCTCGTCCTCGAAGGGGTACGCCGGGTGCCAGTCCGGCTCGCGGTCCCCCGCGACGATGCGCGCCGCCTCGTCCGGCCGGATCGGGTGCAGCACGAGCCGCTCGGTGGTCACGTCGGTCACGCGCCCAGTCTGCCGGGCCGCTCCGGCGCTCAGGCGGTGAGCAGCCCCCGGCGGCGGAACGCCTCGGCCAGGATCGAGAGGCCCTCGAGGCCGGGCAGCTCGGCGATCTGCTCGTCGAGCTTGCGCACCTCGCGGAGCCCGTCCTCGCCGCTGAAGAGGTGCCGCATGACGTGGTCGACCTCGTCCTCGGGCATGACCCCGGAGCCGACCGGCCCCCAGAACCGCGAGAGGGCGAACCGGGTGATCGCGCGGGCGCGGCCGCTCGCCTCGAGCCGCTTGCGGGCCTGGGTCGTGTAGAAGGCGATGTGCCGCGTCTCCTGCTGGGCGATGCGCTGGAGCAGCGGCGCGAGGGCGGGATGCGGTTCGAGGCGCATCAGGCGGCGGTAGCCCGCCGCGGCGCTCCGCTCGTTCGCGGCACCCCACGACATGTGGACCGCGATGAAGTCCTTCCCGACGACGTTGCCGAGGAGGGACTGCTTGATCGGGTCGAGGCGATCCTTCCAGCCCACCTTCATCCGGCTCGCCTTCACCTGGTCGAACTCGACCGTGATGCCGTGCACTCCGAGCACCGCCGCGAGCGCCTCGCCGTGCCAGTACTCCTCGCGGTTCCACATCGTCATGAACGTCGCGACGTCGCCGTCGGTGTGCGACGGCGTCACGAGCATGTCGCGGAGGTAGCAGACCGTGTGGTACTCGACGTCGCACATGTAGCGGAGGGTGCGCAGGGTCTGCTCGGGGAGCGGATCGCGGCGGAACGCGTCGAGGTCGAGGTCGTCCCATCCCACCCGGGTGCTGGAGCCGGCGAACGTGTCGATGTCGAATGCCATTGGCGGTGCCGGCGCCTGACGCGCCTACCCCTTCCGTCGGGAGAGATCAGCCGCGAGCCGGCCGAGCGCCGCCGCGGGTCGCATCGGGGTTCGGAGCGGTGGCCGGCCGGGATTGGCCGCCGTGCGGCGCATCAGGCCGAGGCCCGTGAGCCCGGGCAGCGCGTCGATCGCCGCGTCGAGCTCCCGCGCCCACGCCGGGTCGCCCTCGGTCAGGACCGCGAGGGCGCGCAGGGTCGCGGCGGCGTCCCGGTCCGCGCCGAGCGGCCAGGCGGCGGCCGACAGCCGCCGACGGGTGAGCCGCTGCGCCCTGGTCGAGGCGGCGAGCCGCTCGG
>JBQCCU010000230.1:0-7160 GCA_051961935.1 Amnibacterium sp.
CGGTGCTCCGTCTCGCCCTCCTCGAGAGGGCGCAGATCGGCGAGGGTGATGCGCAGCCCCTTGTTGAGGAACGCGGTCTGCTGGAAGCGGGTGCGCAGCGTCTCGTAGTCGAACTCGACGGTCTCGAAGATGTCGGCGTTCGGCCAGAAGGTGATGGTGGTGCCGGTGCCCTCCGCGGCCTCGCCCTGCTCGAGCGGAGCGAGCGGCACGCCGTTCTCGTACCACTGGCGCCAGACGTGCCCCTGCCGCTTCACCTCGACGAACAGCCGGCTCGAGAGCGCGTTCACGACCGAGCTGCCGACGCCGTGCAGGCCGCCGGAGACCGCGTACCCGCCGCCGCCGAACTTGCCGCCGGCGTGCAGCACGGTGAGCACGACCTCCACGGTGGAACGGCCCTCGACCGGATGCACGTCGACCGGGATGCCGCGGCCGTTGTCCTCGACCCGCACCCCGCCGTCGGCGAGGATGCGCACGTCGATCGTGTCGCAGAAGCCGGCCAGCGCCTCGTCGACCGCGTTGTCGACGATCTCGTAGACCAGATGGTGCAGTCCGCGGGGTCCCGTCGACCCGATGTACATGCCGGGACGCTTGCGGACCGCCTCCAGGCCCTCGAGCACCTGGATGGAGCCCGCGCCGTAGTCGTCGGCCGGTCGGTTCACCGCCGTGCCGTTCGCGATCGGCTCCGCGGGAGCGGGTGGCTCCCCCGCCGGCGCGCCCTCGACGGTCGCACCGTCCTGGCGGGTGTCTTCGAGGTCCTCGAGGCCGTCTCCGCCGAGCCCGGCGCGTCCGTCATCCGTCATCGAATCCGTACTCCGATCGTCGGATCCAGTCTACCGCCTCAGCGTGTCCCGCCCGACCCGATTCGGCCGTCTGACGCCACGGAAATCGGCGGGTGACCGAATCACTCCGGTCATCCGTAGGTATCGCGCGGGCCGCGCCCTGGAACCGATCTGCGGCCGTGATTCCAGCTGGGCGTGTTCGGCCCGAGGAACCGGATGCTCGACACCCCGGCGTCGGGGAAGTCGGCTGCGATGCGCTCGGCGATCTGCGTGCGCATCAGCCCGAGCTGCGTCGCCCACGCCGTCGAGTCGCAGCGGACGAGCAGCACGCCGTCCGCGAAGCCCTCCACCTCGGCATGCCTGGCGGTCTCCTCGCCGGCGATCGCGCGCCAGGCGGAGGTGAGGTCGGTCTGGGCGAGCGGGGTGCGCCAGCCGAGGGACTCGGTGACGCCGGCGAGCACCGCGCCGGCGGGCAGCGGGTCCCGGCCGCGGCCGAACGGCTCGCTCTCGCCGCGCCGCTTCGGCGGCTCACGGCGCTTCCTGGGGGCGCCGAACACCGCGCGCAGGCGCAGCCAGACCCGCTGGCCCTCGTCGAGCGCGCCCTCCTGCTCCCCGCCGTCCGTCATGCGGGCACCTCCCCCACGACCTCGCCGGCGCGGATGTGGGTCACGCGGCCCGAGAGGTCCGCGGGGATGTCCTCCTCCACCGCCGCCGTGATGATCACCTGCTCGTAGCGGCCGACCTGCCCCGCGAGCCGGGTGCGGCGGCGGGCGTCGAGCTCCGCGAACACGTCGTCGAGGATGACGATCGGGTCCCCGGTCGGCAGGGAGGTGCGGAGCAGCTCGACCGAGCCGAGGCGCAGGGCCAGCGCCGCCGACCAGAACTCGCCGTGGCTCGCATGGCTCCGGGCGGGCAGCCCGTTGATCGCGATCCCGAGGTCGTCGCGGTGCGGCCCGACGAGCGTGATGCCCCGCTCCAGCTCCCGCCGCCGGGCCGCGGCGAGCGCTGCGACGAACCGCTCGCTCGTCGTCCCGTCGCCGCCGTCCGTGTCGATCGAGCGGATCGGATCGAGGGTGAGCGCCTGGTCCTCGCCGGCGAGCACCGAGTACTGCTCAGCGACGAAGGGCTGGAGCGCGGTCGCGAGCTCGGTGCGGGCGTCGAGCAGCTCGCTCCCGGTCGCGACGAGTCGCTCGTCCCAGATGTCGAGTGTGCCGAAGTCGCCGCCCCCACGGGCGGTGCGGAGCAGCCCGTTGCGCTGCTTGAGCGCCCGCTCGTAGTCGGCCACCACACCGGCGAGCCGTGGGGTGCGCTGCACGAGCAGCTCGTCGAGGAACCGGCGGCGGGCCGACGGCTCCCCGCGCACGAGCGCGAGGTCCTCCGGGGCGAAGAGTACGCTGGAGACGTTCCTCGTGATCTCCCGCGGGCGCACCGGGCTCCGGTTCACCTGCGCGCGGTTCGGCGCCGACCGGTTCAGGAGCACCTCGGCCAGCACCTCGCGGTCCCCGGTCTGCACGACCGCCCGGATCACGGCGCTGTCCTCGCCCGCGCGGATGAGCCCGGCATCGCCGGCGACCCGGTGCGACGACAGGTTGGTGAGGTAGCCGATCGCCTCGACGAGGTTCGTCTTGCCCTGGCCGTTGCTGCCCGCGAGCACGTTGGCCCCGGGGACGAAGGCGATCTCGGCGGTGCGGTAGTTGCGCCAGTCGGTGAGGCTCAGGCGGAGTATCCGCACTCCGCCTCCTTCCCCGTCCCTGCTGCATCCCCGGAGCACCTCGGCAGGCTCCCGGCGCTTCGGCAGGCCCCTGGTCGACCGGGAGCCTGCCGAAGCACTCACAGCCTGCTCACGTGCTGCCGGGCCTTCGACCTACTTGGTCGGATGCAGATCCTGCGCGGCCTTCGCCTCGTGCGCCTTGACCGCGTGGCCGCCGAACTGGTTCCGGAGGGCCGCGACCGCCTTCATGGCCGGCGACTGGTCCTGCCGCGAGACGAAGCGGGCGAAGATCGCCGCGCTGATCGCGGGCATCGGCACCGCGTTCTCGATGGCCTCCTCGAGCGTCCACCGGCCCTCGCCGGAGTCGTCGACCCAGCCGTCGATGTCCGCGAAGTCGGGGTCCGCGTCGAGCGCGCGCACCATCAGCTCGAGCAGCCAGGAACGGATGACCGTGCCGCGCTGCCACGCCTTGAACGTGCCGGGCACGTCGGTGACGTGCGGCGACGACTCGAGCAGCTCGTAGCCCTCGGCGTACGCCTGCATGATCGCGTACTCGATGCCGTTGTGGACCATCTTCGTGTAGTGGCCCGCGCCGACCGGACCGGCGTGCACGAAGCCCTCCTCGCGGGGGCCCTCGGGACGGAGCGCGTCGAAGACGGGCAGGACCCGCTGCACCTGCTCGTCGCTGCCGCCGACCATGAGGCCGTACCCGTTCTCGAGGCCCCAGACGCCGCCCGAGACGCCGACGTCCATGAAGTCGATGCCGCGCTCGGCGAGCTGCTTCGCGTGCTTCTCGTCGTCGGTGAACTTCGTGTTGCCGCCGTCGATGACGAGGTCGCCCGACTCGAGCACGTCGCCAAGGGCGTCGACGACCGAGTCGGTGATGCGGCCGGCCGGGACCATCACCCAGACGACCCGGGGCGCGGGCAGCGCGGCGGCGAGGGCCGCGTAGTCGGGCACATCGCTGACGTCGGGGTTCGTGTCGTACCCGACGACCTCGATCCCGGCGTTCTTCAGCCGGGAGCGCATGTTGTTGCCCATCTTGCCGAGCCCGACGAGGCCGATCTTCATACCGTTCTCCGTATCCGTGGGTGCGTCAGCGGAGCAGGAGGTTCGGCTGGAGGAGGTAGCGGTAGTCCTCCGTGCCGGCCTCGTCCTTCGAGCGCTGCCCGGTGATCAGCACCGGGCCTGGCTTGTTCGGGTTCTCCGTCTTCGTGAACGAGAGTCGCACGAACTCCGTGTGCACTCCCGAGAGTCCGTCGAGCAGGAACTGAGGCTTCAGCGAGACGACCATGTCCGCGCCGGTGAGCACCGCGTCGAGCTGCTCGGAGGCCTGCGCCTGCTCGCCGCCCGCGGCCTCGAGGGTGACGCCCTCGGCGCTGAACGAGTACTTGAGGGCGGCCTCGCGCTCGAGCACGAGCTGCACGCGCCGCGTCGCCTCGACGAGCTCCGCGGTGCTGAGCACGGCGTAGTGGTCCACCACGTCGGGGAACAGGCGGCGCACCGGCGGGAAGTTGCCCTTGATGAGCAGCGAGGTGACCGTGCGGTGGTCCGAGCTGAACGCGATCAGCTCGCGGTCGCCGCCCCGGGTGATGGAGATCGTGACGTCGCCGCTGCTGCCGAACGTGCGCCCGACCTCCTGCAGGGTGCGGGCGGGCACGAGCGCGGTGCTCTCCTCGGTGCGCTCCGTGTGCCAGTCGATCGCGCGGATCGCGACGCGGTAGCGGTCGGTGGCGACGAGGCCGAGCGTCTTCGGGCCGGCCTCGAGCTGCACGCCGGTGATGACGGGGGTGACGTCATCGCGGGAGGCGGCGACGACCACCTGGGCGATCGCGGCGGAGAAGTTGCCGGCCGGGATGACGCCGGTCGGCTCGCCGACGACCGGGAGGCTCGGGTATTCCGCCACCGGCATGCTGAGGAGGGTGAACCGGGCGCTGCCGCCGCTCACGACCACCCGGTTCTCGTCGGTGCGCACCTCGACGGGGGCGGCCGGGAGCCGGTTGGCGATGTCCGCGAGCAGCCGGCCGGAGACGAGCACGCGGCCCGGCTCCTGCACCTCCGCCTGGATCTCCGTGCGCGCCGACACCTCGTAATCGAAGGACGAGAGGGTCAGCCCGCGCTCGGTGGTCTCGATCAGCACGCCCGAGAGGATCGGCAGCGTCGTGCGCTGGGGGAGCAGCTTGACGGCGAACGACACGGCGTCGCTGAAGACGTCCCGGTTCGCCTGGAATCGCACTGCGGTCTCCTCATCGCCGGGGGTGGGTTTCCGGTGGGCCCTGCCCCCGGTCACAAGGTCGCAAGCATGCTAGCGGGTGGCCGTCGCCCCGGTCCGGCCGTCGGTGTCCGCCGTCCGCCTGCTGTCCACAGCGCGGAATCGGATGGAGGGGAAGAGAGATCGAGAAGGACAACACCACTCTTAACAGGTGTGCACACTGTGGATAACCCCGGGGATGCCACGTCCTGAGCCGGAACTACACGACTGCAACTTGTCGAAACCGTGCGGACGCGACGGCGGAGGAACGGCTCCGGGATGTTCGACGACGAGGGGGCTCTGCACACGTCCCCCATCCGAGGGGGGATCGCGGACGGCCTCCGTCCACAGTTATCCACACCCTCTCCACATGGGGGTGGATCGAGGGCCGGAGCGGCGGTTCATCCCCCTGTTGGCAAGTGTGTGGGATCCCGCCGACACCCCGACAGCCCGCATCCGGGGGCCGGGATGAACGCCCATCCCGGACTCGTCATGCCTGCTCCGGGGTCGGACCGTTCGGCGCCTCGGCGCACGCCCGGCTGGACCCCCTCCGCCACCGGCCGTCGCCGCCGGGTCCCAGGTGCGCGCAGATTCGCGCACCGGCGCCTCGGGTGCGCGACTTCGGAAGCACCCCGTCCGGAGCCGCGGATGCGGTGCTTCCAAATGCGCGCACTCCTGGCTCCGATGCGCACAGATGGCGGCACCGGACGTGCGTCCGAGTCGGCGCAGCGAGGGGCACCGGGAGCCGGCTCCGGACGGGGCTCGGGCGGCTACTTGCGGTAGCGCTGGTCCTGCTTGATGCGGCTCGTGAGCTCCGAGACCTGGTTGTAGATCGAGCGCCGCTCCTTCATGAGCTCGCTGATCTTCTTGTTGGCATACATGACCGTCGTGTGGTCGCGGCCGCCGAACAGCTGCCCGATCTTCGGCAGCGACAGGCTGGTGAGCTCCCGGCAGAGGTACATGGCGATCTGGCGCGCCGACGCGATCTGCTGCGACCGGGAGGAGCCGTACAGGTCGTCGACCGAGAGCTTGAAGTACTCGGCGACCGCGCTGATGATGTCGGCCGGCGCGATCACGTTGTCCTCGTCGAGGGTGATCAGGTCCTTCAGCACCGTCTGCACGAGCTGCAGGTCGACCGGGGCCCGGTTGAGGCTCGCGTAGGCCGTCACCCGGATCAGGGTGCCCTCGAGCTCGCGGATGTTGCTCGAGACCTTCGAGGCCATGAACTCGAGGATGTCGTCGGGCACCTGCAGCCGCTCGCTCTGGGCGCGCTTGCGGAGGATCGCGATCCGCGTCTCGAGGTCCGGCGTCTGCACGTCGGTGATGAGGCCCTGCTCGAAGCGGGACCGCATCCGGTCCTCGAAGCCGGTGAGCTGCCGCGGCGCGAGGTCCGAGGTGATGACCACCTGCTTGTTGTGGTCGTGCAGGGTGTTGAAGGTGTGGAAGAAGGCCTCCTGGGTGGAGTCCTTGCCCGACAGGAACTGGATGTCGTCGATCAGCAGGATGTCGACGTCCCGGTAGCGGGCCTGGAACTGCGCCGCCCGGTTCGTCGCGATCGAGTTGATGAAGTCGTTCGTGAACTCCTCGCTCGACACGTACCGCACGCGGATGCCAGGGAAGAGCCCCATCGAGTAGTGCCCGATCGAGTGCAGCAGGTGGGTCTTGCCGAGGCCGGACTCGCCGTAGATGAACAGCGGGTTGTACGCCTTCGCCGGCGACTCCGCCACGGCGAAGGCAGCGGCGTGGGCGAAGCGGTTCGAGGCGCCGATGACGAACGTGTCGAAGGTGTACCGGGCGTTCAGCCGCGACTCGCTGCTCTCCCGGGAGCGGTCGTCCGCGGCGACCGGCGCGAACGTCGGCTGGGGGGTGCGCGGCAGCTCCGCCCCCGCCTCCTGCCTGGGCACGGCGGCGAGCGGGACCGAGGCGCTCGCGGCCGCGTAGGACTCCGGACTGATCTCCGGGTTGACCGTGACGGCGAAGGTGTGGATCTCGAAGTCGCCGGACAGCCCGCCGATGGCCTCGGTGAGCGGCATCCGCGCGCGCTGCTCGAGCATCGACCGGGTGAAGTCGTTCGGCACCTCGAGGTAGATGACCCCCGCCATGATGCCCTTCGGCTCGACCAGGTTCATGAAGCCCTGCAGCTGCGGCCCGACCCGCACGTCGTGCTCGAGCGACTCGCGGATGCGGGCCCAGGCGTCGGCGGCGACCTCGGGCACGGTGGGCTCCTCCTGGGGCGGCCGCGAACGGCGGCGGGCATGCGGAAGCGGCCGGCGAGCCGCTTCCGTGTGGGCGCACGGTGGGGCATCGAGTGGAGTTCGACCTGCCGGACGGGCGCCAACGGTAATCCCCGCATGTTTCCACAGACAAGTCCACATCCGTGGATTGATCTGTGCAGAACCTCGACTTCCGGTTGAGGGCG
>JBQCCU010000231.1:0-2408 GCA_051961935.1 Amnibacterium sp.
CTGCTCGCCCGCGCCGTCGCCGTCGCCGGTGGCATCCCCGTGCGGACGAGTGTGGCGCCGCTGGACGTGCTCCGGGGCCGGGACCTCGGGGGAGCGACGCTGGTCACCGCATCCGCGCTGCTCGACGTGCTCACGGCCGACGAGCTCCGCGCGGTCGTCGACGCGACCCTGACGGCCGGCGCACCCGTGCTGCTGGCCCTCAGCGTGACCGGCCGCGTCGCCCTCGCGCCTGCCGAGCCCCTCGACGGGCTCCTGCAGGCCGCGTTCAACGACCACCAGCGGCGGGTCGTCGCCGGGCGGCGCCTGCTGGGGCCGGAGGCGGTGCTGCTCGCGGAGGGGCTGCTGACGGAGTCCGGATGGCGGGTGCGGACGGCCGAGACGCCGTGGCGCCTCGATCCGGTGCACGCGGCCCTCGCCGACGGGTGGCTGCGCGGATGGCTCGCCGCCGCCCTGGAGCAGCGGCCGGCGCTCGCGGCGGCCGCCGTGGGGTACCGGCGGCGTCGGGAGGCGCAGCTCGCGGACGGCGCGCACCGCGTCACCGTGCACCACCGGGACCTGCTCGCATGGCCCGCATGAGGCGCCGGCGACCCGTCGGCACGGCGCTCGCCGCGGTCGTCCTGATCGCCGTGCCGCTCCTGCCGGGGGTGATCGCGTCCGGATCCGCGATCGGGCTGCTCCGGCTGCCGGTGGAGGCCCCGATCGTGGTGCTGCTGCTCGCGCTGCTGCCGTGGCGTGCCGCCCGGGCGGCCGTCGCGGCGGCGTTCGGCGCGGTGGAGACGCTGGCGCTGCTCCTCGGATCGGTCGACGCCGCGTACGAGTCGGTGCTCGCCGTGCACTTCGATCCGGCCGACTGGCGGCAGCTCGGCGACGCGTTCGGCGTGCTCCGCGATGCGGTCGGCACCGCTCCGGCGAGCGCGGTGCTCGCCCTCGCCGGAGCGCTGGCGCTCGCCACGGCGGTCGCGCTCGCCCTGGCCTCGCTCCGCGTCGCGGCGGCCGTGCGCGGGCGCGCCGGTGTGCGCGTCCCCGTGGCCGTGATCGCGGCCTGGGCGGCGCTGGCGCTCACCGGCGCGCAGCTGACGCCGGGGCTGCCCCTGGCGGCCGCCGCATCCGTCGACTCCATCGCGGCGGCCGCGCGCACGGCGGCCACCGGGCTCGACGCGCAGTCCGCGCTGCCGGCCGAGATCCGCCGGGACGACTGGGCGCACCGGCCCGCGTCGCAGCTGCTCACGGCGCTGCGGGGCAAGGACGTGCTCATCGTCTTCGTCGAGAGCTACGGCCGGGTCGCGGTCGAGGGCAGCCCGTTCTCATCCGGCGTGGACGCGGTGCTGCAGCAGGGACGGACGCGGCTGGCGGCGGACGGCTACGGCGCCCGGAGCGCCTGGCTCACCTCACCGACGTTCGGCGGCCTCAGCTGGCTCGCCCACTCGACGCTGCAGTCCGGGCTCTGGATCGACCGGCAGTCGCTCTACGACCGGGTCGTGCGCACCGACCGGTTCACGCTGAGCGACGCGTTCGCGAGGGCCGGCTGGCGCACGGTCGCGGACGTGCCCTCGAACGAGCGGCCGTGGCCGGAGGGCCGCTCGTTCTACCACTACGCCGGGCTGCTCGGGGCGACCGACGTCGGCTACCGCGGCCCCCGGTTCGGCTATGCGCGCATCCCCGACCAGTGGACGCTGCGGCACTTCGCCGACACGAAGCTCGCCGGGCGGCATCGGCCGGTGATGGCGGAGATCGACCTCGTCTCCTCGCACAACCCGTGGGCGCCGCTGCCCCGGATCGTGCCCTGGGCCGCGCTCGGCGACGGGTCGGTGTACGACGGGCAGCCCGCGCGGAGCGAGTCGGCGGCGCAGGTCTGGCGGGACCCGCGCGCGGTGCAGGCGTTCTACGCCCGGTCCATCCGGTACTCGCTGGAGTCGATGCTGGCGTTCCTGCACGAGGTGCACGACCCGGATCTCGTCGTCGTGCTGCTCGGCGACCACCAGCCGGCGACCGTGGTGAGCGGCACGGACGCCGGCCACGACGTGCCGGTGAGCATCATCGCCCGGGACCCGGCTGTGCTGGCGGCCGTCCGCCCGTGGCACTGGACGGACGGCCTCCAGCCCGCCCCGGATGCGCCCGACTGGCGGATGGACCGCTTCCGCGACCGCTTCCTCAGCGCCTTCCGGTGACCGGCCGCGGGCTCCCGGCGACCGTGCGCGGCGCGCCCGCGGAGGCGCGCGGCTGCCGGGACCGGGCGACCGCGGCGCTCGCGACGGCGAGCACGACCACGGCGAGCGAGTCGACGACGACCGTCTGCGGGACGAGGGTGAAGGTCCACACCTCGCGGATCCCGAACAGCCCGACGGTGAGGGCGAGCAGCAGCGCGCCGAGGCTCGCGAGCGCGAACAGGAGCCCGAGCACGGTGGCCG
>JBQCCU010000232.1:0-3232 GCA_051961935.1 Amnibacterium sp.
GCCGATCGTCCAGCGCAGGACGCCGAGGGGGTCCAGACCGGGATCGTTGTAGAAGCGCGAGTCCTCGGTGGCGATGAGCGCTTCCGCCACCCGGGTGGGCACGGCGGTCTCGACCCGTGCCCCGTGCGCGGCCGCCTGCGCCGCCACCCGGGCCGGGGCGTCGGCGACGCTCGGGCTCAGCAGCACGAGGGCGGTGAGCGCGCCCGCGCAGGCCAGGGCGGCCACGACGAGCAGCACGAGCAGCCGGACGAGCAGCCGCCGCAGCCACCGCCGGCGCCGCGGCGCCGGACGGCGCGCGGGCGCCCCACGGGGCACGCGGGTGCGCTCGGCGGTGCTGGTCACGGTCGTCAAGCATCCGGGATGTCCGCCAAGGGAGCGCGAAGAATCGGCTCGACACGCGGCATGAACCGGCCGCGCGGGTCGACCAGGATGGGTCGGTGACGACCGCGAGCCCCGACCTCCGCTCCCTCCGGCGCCGACGGAACGGGGTGGCCATCGCGTTCGCGCTCGGCGGCGTCGCGACCACGGCGTGGGGTCCGCGGCTCCCTGCCATCAAGGCGGATCTCGGCGTCGGCGACGGCACGCTCGGCCTGCTGGTGGCGGGCATGACGGTCGCGTCCCTGCTCGGGCTCGGCGTCTCGTCGTGGCTGCTCGGCCGGCTCGGGCCCCGCCGGGGGATCGGCTTCTTCCTCTGTCTCGTCGCCGTCGGGGTGGCGCTCGTCGGCGTGGCCAGCGGTGTCTGGCACTCGCCGCTCGTCACCGAGGTCGGGCTGCTCGCGCTCGGCTTCGGCGTCGGCGCGACCGACGTGATGATCAACGTGGAGGGCGCGGCGGTGGAGCGGGAGCTCGGCCGTGTGCTGATGCCGCTGCTGCACGCCTGCTGGTCCGCCGGCGCCGTGCTCGGGTCCGGCATCGGGGCGGGTGCCGCGGCGGTGGGGATGCCGCCCGTCACCCAGTTCCTCCTCGAAGCGGTGCTCACCGTGGTCGTGGCGCTGATCGCGGTGCGCGGGCTGCCCTCGTTCGAGCCGCTCGAGGAGACCCCGCCGCTCGGGGTGCGCATCCGCGCCTGGCTCGCCGGCTGGACCGACCTCCGGCTCCTGCTCATCGGGCTCGTGATGCTCGGCGTCGAGCTCGGCGAGGGATCCGCCAACAGCTGGCTCACCCTCGGCGTGGCCAGCGGCCACGGCCAGTCGCCGGCCGTCGCGGCGCTGTTCTTCACCGCGTTCGCGGTCGGCGAGACGGCCTGCCGGGTGCTGGGCGGCCCGCTGGTCGCCCGCCTCGGGCGCGTGCGCACGACCCGGATCACGACCGCCGCGGGCGTCGTCGGCATGGCGCTGTTCATCCTCGGCGGCCCGCCGCCCGTCGTCCTCGCCGGCGCGGTGCTCTGGGCGATCGGCGTCTCGATGGGCTTCCCGCTCGGGATGTCCGCGGCGGCGGAGAGCGGCCCGAACGCGGCGGCACGCGTCAGCGTCGTCGCGTCGCTCGGCTACCTCGCCGGGCTCGCCGGGCCGCCCGTGATCGGCGGCCTGAGCCAGAGCGTCGGCCTGCTGAACGCGTTCTGGCTGCTCGCCGCCTTCTTCGTGGTGGCGTTCGCCGCCGCGGGCGCCCTCGCCCCTCGCCCGTCCCGGGCCGCCGCCGAGCCGGTCGGCGCCTGAGGCCTCGGGGCGGACGCCCCGCCGGCGCCGCGTACGCTCGTCGGGTTCCAGCAGCCGACCGGAGGACCGCCATGACCCCCGTGCCCGCACCGTCCCCGCGGATGCGCTGACCCGTGGCGACCCCGACGCCCCCCGCCGAGACGGCCGGGTTCTGGCGACCCGTGACCGGCGGCGGCATCGCGCTCGTCGCCCTCGGCGCCGCCCTCTGGGGCACGGATCCGCTCTTCCGCCAGGGGCTCGCGCTCTCGGTGCCGACGCCCGCGCTGGTGCTCGTGGAGCACCTGCTGCCCGCGGTGCTCCTCGCGCCCTTCGTCGTGCGGGGCCTGCGCCGCGCCGCCCGCACCTTCGGGGTGCGGGACTGGATCGCGCTCCTCGTGCTCGGCTGCGGCGCCTCCGCGCTCGCCACCCTCCTCTTCACCGAGGCCTTCACCTACGGGAGCCCGACCACCCCGGTGCTGCTGCAGCAGGTGCAGCCCCTGTTCGCCGTCGCGGGGGCACGGCTCCTGCTCGGGGAGCGCCTGCATCCGCGGTTCGGTGTCTTCCTCGTCGCGGGGCTGGTCGGCGCGTACCTCATCGCCTTCGCGAACCCGCTCGCGGTCGGCGTGCAGGGCCTCGCGCCCGCGCTGCTCGCGCTCGCCGCGGCCGCGCTCTGGGGCTCCGGCACCGTGCTCGGCCGTCGGCTCGGTGCGCTCGTGCCGTTCGCCGAGCTCACCGCGTTGCGCCTCTTCTTCGGGCTGCTGGCCGCGACGGCCGTCGCGGTGCCGACCGGCAGCATCGCCGCCCTCGGTTCGCTCAGCCCGACCGCCGTGCTCGCGCTGGTGCTGCTCGCGCTCGTGCCCGGCCTGCTGAGCCTCCTCGTCTACTACCGCGGCCTGTCGAGCACCCCGGCCGCCGCGGCGACGCTCGCGGAGCTCGCCTTCCCGCTCACGACCGTGATCGTGAACTACCTCGCCTTCCACGCGGTGCTCTCGCCCACCCAGTGGCTCGGTGTCGTGCTGCTGGCCGGCACGGTGACGGTGATGGGGACCGCGCGTGCCCGCGGTTCCTCCATCGGGGTGGTGCCGGTGCGGCCGCCGCTGCCGATCCGCGAACCGATCCAGGGCCGCTAGCCGGGTTCAGCCGGCGACGTACCGGCCCGGCCGGTGGTTCATCACCAGCACGAGGTTCAGCACGGCCGCGCCGATCGCCGACAGCAGCACCATCGGCGGCGGTGCGACCGTGAGCGACAGCGCGACGATCACCGCGTCGAAGCAGAGCTGCACGGCGCCCGCGCGGAGTCCGAGGAGGTCCTGCGCGAGCAGGGCGAGGGTGTTCAGGCCGCCGAGGCTCGCCTTGTGCCGGAACAGGATGAGGATCCCCAGGCCGGCGAGCAGGTTGCCGGTCAGCGTGCCGTAGACGGGCGCGATGGCGACCACGTCCGCGACGAGCGGATGCAGGCCCGCCCAGGCGGACACCAGCGCGACCGCGAGCAGGGTCCGCAGTGCGAAGGCCCAGCCGCGCTTCCAGACGGCGAGGGCGAGGAACGGCAGGTTGACCACGAGGAAGACGGGGCCGAACGGCACGTGGAGGGCGTAGCC
>JBQCCU010000233.1:0-3785 GCA_051961935.1 Amnibacterium sp.
GTTTTCGTCCTGCCGACGCGTTCTCGTCCTGCTGACGCGCTCGCGGAGGGGGATCCTCCGACGCGTCGCACGTCGTTCGTCACGCCGTCCGGCAGCATGACCGCACCCACCTTCGGCGCTCCGGGCGCCGGCGACACGGCCCCTCCGCCTCCGCAGAAAGTCTCAACCTCGACTGTAGGTTGAACCGCATGGCGATGACCCTCAGACTCTCGGCGGAGGAGGACGCGACGCTCACGCGTCTCGCGCAGGCCTTCAAGACGTCGAAGAACTCCGCCGCCGCCGTGGCCATCGATCTCGCCGCCCCGAAGCCGGACCATCCGGAGTTCGTCGCGGCCACGACCGAGCGCCTGCTCGGTCGATACGCTGGACTCCTGGCGCGCCACGCCGAGGCGTAACCCCGACCCACCCAGCGGTCGTGGCGAGAGGATACCCCCCCCCGCGGCGGATGAGCGCTTGGGGTGAGATGTCCACGGAGATCCCACCGTCGCAGGTGCAGACGGAGTACCTGAGCATCGACGACGTCGTGCAGATCGTCGAGATGTTCAGCGAGGCCCCGCTGCGGGAGGCCGTGCGCGACCTGGGCCTGCTCATCGGCGCCGTCGACCGGCCCGCGCTCCGGTACCGCGGGATGGACGTCTACACGCCGCTCGCGATGAAGGCGGCCGCGTTCATGGAGAGCCTGGCCCGCAACAACTCGCTGTTCGACGGCAACAAGCGTCTCGCGTGGCTCGCGACCAACGTCTTCCTCGAGCTGAACGGCGCGACCGTGCACTTCAGCGACAACGAGATCTTCAGCCTGCTCCGCGAGGTGCAGCAGGGCTACCTCGCCACGAACGAGCTGGCGCACCGGCTGCACACCCGCATCGCGCCCTCCACGCCGCGCTGACCGTCCCCGGGCCGCCCAGAGCCGCGCGGATAGGATCCCCCGCATGGCTTCAGAGGGGCAGCGGATGCGTTCGGTCGCGGTGATCCTGGCGGGCGGCGTGGGCGTGCGGGCGGGCCTCGGGATGCCGAAGCAGCTCGCCCGGATCGCCGGCAAGCCGATCATCGAGCACACGATCGCGGCCGTGAACGCCGCCGACTGCATCGACGAGATCCTCGTGATGATGGAGCCGAACCACATGTCGGCCGTCGAGGAGCTGATCGAGCGGGGCACCTACCCGAAGCTCACGCGCGTGTTCGCGGGCGGGGAGACGCGCAACGACACGACCCGCCTCGCGCTCGCCCAGCTCGGCGACGACGAGTGCAAGGTGCTCTTCCACGACGCCGTCCGCCCGTTCGTCGACGAGCGGATCCTGCAGGACTGCGTGGACGCGCTCGACCACTACGGCGCCGTGGACACCGCGATCCCCTCGGCGGACACGATCATCCAGATCAACACGGAGACGAACGTGCTCGTCGACGTGCCCCCGCGGTCGCTCCTCCGCCGCGGGCAGACGCCGCAGGCGTTCCTGCTCTCCGCCATCCGCCGCGCCTACGAGCGCGCCGCCCGGGACCGGAACTTCGTCGCCACGGACGACTGCACCGTCGTGCTGAAGTACACGCCCGACGTGCCGATCGCCGTCGTCGCGGGCTCGGACGAGAACATGAAGATCACCGAGTCGATCGACGTGTTCATCGCGGACAAGCTGGTCCAGCTGAAGGCCTCGGAGCCGGGCGGGCTCACGAGCGAGGAGCGCGAGCGGCAGCTCGCCGGCAAGACCGTCGTCGTCTTCGGCGGCAGCGAGGGCATCGGCCGCGCGATCGCGGACGCCGCGGAGCGGTTCGGGGCCACCGTGTACCCGTTCTCGCGCTCGGCGACGAACACGGACATCCGGAAGCGCAAGAGCGTGAAGGCCGCGCTCCAGCTCGCGGCGAAGGAGTCGGGCCGCATCGACTTCGTGGTGAACTCGGCCGGCGTCCTCGACGTCGGCGGCCTCGAGACGTTCACCCACGACCAGGTGAAGAACACCATCCAGGTGAACCTGCTCGGGCCGATCATCATCGCCCAGGAGTCGCTGCCGTACCTCAAGGCGTCGAAGGGCCAGCTGCTGTTCTTCACCTCGAGCTCGTACACGCGCGGGCGGGCGAACTACGGCATGTACTCGGCGACGAAGGCGGCGACCGTGAACCTCACGCAGTCGCTGTCGGAGGAGTGGGCCGAGTCCGGGGTGCGGGTCAACTGCATCAACCCGGAGCGGACGAAGACCGGGATGCGCACGAAGGCGTTCGGCGAGGAGCCCGAGGGCACGCTGCTGTCCGCGGAGGCCGTCGCGATGGCGTCGATCGACACCCTGCTGTCGGATGCGACCGGGCAGATCGTCGATGTCCGCCGTCGCAGCGGGGTCCCCCAGCCCGCCTGACCCGCTCCACGGCGCGCGCAGGCACGACAGCAGGACATGCTCGCCACAGCAGGACGATCCGGCCGATCTCGTCCTGCCGAAGCGATCTCGTCCTGCTGACGTGCTCGTCGAGGCACGACGGCCGGGTCGCGTCGGGCTCGCTCCCTCCCGCGGCCTCAGAGCACGATGTCGGGGCGGGCGAACGCGCGGCGGCGCCCCTGGGCCGCGAGCGCCTCGTCCACCGCGGCGGCGAACCGCTCGGGGAAGCCCTCGGGGTCGTCGCCGTCGATGCGGGGGCGGAGCGCGGCGCGCTGCGGGGCGAACGGGTCGGCACCGAGCGCCTCGTCGAGGGCGTGGGCGAGGTCCTCCGGCAGCCGTTCGAGCACCGCACCGGCCGCGAGCGTCGGGAACAGCAGGCGCATCGACGCGGCGTCGTGCCCGCGGATCGCGCACGCCGCGAACGGGGTGTCCAGCCGGATCGCCTCGCTGACGAGCGGGGACACGTCGAGCACCGCGAACGCGGCCGCCGCGAGCGCGGCGGGCACCTGGTCCGCGGTGAGCACCGCGTGCTGCCCACCGGCGGCGGCGACGCGCGCCGAGAGCAGCACCGCCGCCTCGCCGTACTCGAGGAGCCGGGAGCCCGTCGGGGCCGCGGGCGCGAAGAGCACGCGCACACCGGGGCGGGCGAGCAGGGCGTCCAGCACCGCCGCACCCCGCTCGACGAGCGAGGACAGGGCGGTGGAGTCGAGCACGCTCTCCCAGGCAGGCGCGTAGAGCACCACGGGCAGGTCCCCGCCCGGCAGCTGCGCGTCGGCCGCGGGCCGCACGGGACCGATCTCGCGGATGCGGTCCATGCGCACGCCCGACGTCGGCCACGCGTAGCGGTTCCGGCCCTCCGGCCCCGCGACCCACACCTCGTCGTACATCCGCGCGATCGGGCTGCAGCGCTCCGGCTCGTCGGAGTCACCGTGGCCCACGAGCACGTCGAAGATCCCCGGCACGCGGATGAGGTGGTTGTTGATGTTCGTCACGTCGCTCGGGTAGAGCGCGAGCCGCACGGAGCGCACCATGAACAGCTCGACGTCCTGGCTTCGCGGCGCCCAGACGACCGGGATGCCGCATCCGGCGAGCGGATCGAGGTGGGTGGGCTCGCGGACGAGGATCAGGCACGGGCGGCCGAGGGCGAGCAGCGCGGGCGCCCACAGCGCCACCTGCTCGGCGGTGCCCCGGCGGCCGCTGTGGTGCACGACGATCTCGGGCGCGAGCTCGGCGATCGCCGCGAGCACGCGCAGGCGGACCTCGTCGCGGCTCACCCGGTTGAGCACCAGGTACTGCAGCAGCCGACCGGCGAGGTAGAGGACGACCACCGCGATCACGATCAGCTCGGCGGAGAGCGCCGCGGAAGGGCGGTCGGTGACGTCCCCGACGGCGAACCCGAACGGCAGGAGCAGGGTGAGGAGCGCC
>JBQCCU010000234.1:0-4676 GCA_051961935.1 Amnibacterium sp.
GCCGACGCCGGAGGACGCGGTGCGGCTCGCCGCGGACGCCGCCCGGCGGCTGCTGCGGGGCGCGGGCGAGGTCCGGCTCCTCGGTGCCGGCGTCGCCGTGCCGGGCGTCGTGCGCCGCGGCGACGGGCTCGTGCGGCTCGCCCCCCACCTCGGCTGGCGCGACGTGCCGATCGCCGCCATGGTCGGCGAGGCGCTCGGCGTGCAGGCGGGTGCGGCGAACGACGCGGGGCTCGGCGCCCAGGCGGAGTGGGTGTTCGGTGCCGGCCGCGGCGTGGAGGACCTCGTCTACGTGCACGGCGGCGCGAGCGGCGTGGGCGGCGGCATCGTCTCGGGCGGCACGCTCGTCAGCGGCGCGACCGGGCACGCGGGGGAGCTCGGCCACGTGGGCATCCGCCGCGGCGGCAGCCCCGACACGATCGGCGTGCGCGGCACCCTCGAGTCGGAGGTGCGCCGCAGCGCCCTGCTCGAGGTGCTCGGCCTCGACCGCGCGGATCCGGACGAGCTGGAGGCCGCGCTGCTCGCCGACCGCAGCCGCCCGGTGCGCACGGAGGTGCGGCGGCAGGTCGACGCGCTCGCGGTCGCGCTCGCCTCGGTCATCAACCTGCTGAACCCGAGCCGCATCGTGCTCGGCGGGTTCCTCTCGGCGCTCGCCGCCGTCGCCTCGCCGCGCCTGGCCTCGGTGGTCGCCCAGCGGGCGCTGCCGCTGCCGGACGAACCCGTCGACGTGCGCCGGGCCGAGCTCGGCAGCGACCTGCTGCTGATCGGTGCGGCCGAGCTGCCGTTCACCCGCCTGTTCGCGGATCCGCTGCCCTCAGCCGGCTGAGCGGACCGGCGCCGTGCTCTCCCGCACGACGAGGTGCGTGGCGAGGTCGATCCGCTGATCCGTGCGCTCGCCCGCGCCGAGCCGGAGCACCATGCGGGTCGCGGCGGCCGCCATCTTGCGCAGCGGCTGGTGGACGGTGGTGAGGCGCGGGCGGAGGAGCACCGCGAAGTCGCGGTCGTCGTAGCCGACGACCGACAGGTCCTGCGGGACCCGCAGGCCGTGCTCGGCCGCCTCCTCCATCACCGCGAGGGCGATCTGGTCGTTGCCCGCGAACACCGCCGTCGGCCGGTCGTCGGGGTCGTCGAACAGGCCGCGCGTCGCCTCGCGGCCGCCCGCCGTGTCGAAGTCGCCGGTGCGCACCCAGTCCTCGCGGACGGGCACCCCGCGCGTCGCCATGGCGGAGCGGAAGCCGTCGAGTCGAGCGAGGGCGCACATCACGTCCTCGGGGCCGGTGACCATCGCGATCCGCCGGTGGCCGAGCTCGAGGAGGTGGCGCGTGGCGGTGAGGCCGCCGGACCAGTTCGCGCTGCCCACGGAGGGCAGGTCGGGGGACGGGTCGCCGGACGGGTCGATCACCGCGAAGGGGATCCCGCGGGCGCGCAGCTGCTCGGCGATCGGCGCGGACAGCCCGGATGCGACGAGCACGACACCGGCCGGCCGGCGCGCGAGCACGCCCTGCACCCACTCGGGGCCGGGGGAGTGCCGGTCGCCGCTGACCGAGATGAGCATGCTCTTGCCGTTCTCGCGGGCCGCCTCCTCGACGCCCGCGATGATCTCGAGGCTCCACAGCTCGTGGAAGACGACCTCGATCAGGTTCGAGGAGGGCGCGGCGGTGCCGCGGCGGCGGTACTCGTACTTGTCGAGCAGCCCCTCGACCCGGCGCCGGGTGCCGAGCGCGACGTCTGAGCGGCCGTTCAGCACCTTCGACACGGTGGACAGGGAGACCCCGGCCTCCTCGGCGAGATCGGCCAGCGTCGTGCGCCCGCGGACGGCCGTCCCCGTGCTGCCCACGGCCCCCTCCTTCTGCCCGGTCCCCGGTTCGATCGCAGCGTACAAGGTTTCGAAACGTTTCGGGAGGAGAACTTCCGGAGGGGACGGTGGAAGGCTGGTCCCGTGTTCACCGATCTGCCGGAGTCCGAGCTCCGCACCTACCTCGGCGGATCCGTCGAGCCCGCCGACTTCGACGCCTTCTGGGCCGGGGAGCTGGCCCGCTCCCGCGCCGTCGCCCGCGCCCCGCGGCTCACCGAGGTGCAGACGGGGCTGACCGCCGTCCGCGTCTTCGACGTCGTCTTCTCCGGCTGGAACGGCCAGCCGATCCGGGCCTGGCTGCGCATCCCCGCGCACGCCGAGCGGCCCCTGCCGGCGATCGTCGAGTACGTCGGCTACGGGGGCGGCCGCGGTGCCGCGCACGCGAACCTGCTCTGGGCCGCGGCGGGCTACGCGCACCTGCACATGGACACTCGCGGTCAGGGCTCCGGCTGGAGCCGGGGCGAGACGCCGGACGACGCCCCCGCCGGCCCGCAGGTGCCCGGGGTGATGACCCGCGGCATCCTCGATCCGGCGACGTACTACTACACGCGGCTCTTCACCGACGCGGTGCTCGCGGTCGATGCGGCCGCCTCCCTCGACCTCGTCGACGAGGGGCGCATCGGGGTGACCGGCATCAGCCAGGGCGGGGGTACCGCGCTCGCGGTCGGCGGTCTCGCGCCCCGCGTCCGCGCCGTGGTGGCGCGCGTGCCGTTCCTCTGCGACTTCCCGCGGTCGACGACGATCACGGACGCGCATCCGTTCGCGGAGATCCCCGCCTACCTCGCCACGCATCGCGACGCGGAGGACGCGGTCTTCCGCACGCTCGGCTACATCGACGGCGTGAACTTCGCGCGCCGCGGCACGGCCCCGGCGCTGTTCACCGCCGCGCTCATGGATCCGATCGTGCCGCCGTCCGGCGTCTTCGCCGCCTACAACGCCTACCCGGCGGAGAAGGACCTGCGCGTGTGGCGGTTCAACGGCCACGAGGGCGGCGGCCCCGACGACGACGCCGCCGCGCTCGCGTTCTTCTCGGGGATGCTCAGCTGATCCTGGTCGCGCAGTGGAGCGCCCGGCCGGCGTCGACGCGGCGCTCCGGCCCGGTCAGCTCCACCGCGGCGGTCAGTCGGATGTCCGCGCTGGAGGCGCCGAGCCGCAGCTCGATCGCCCCGGGCTCGACGACCCGGTCGAGGTCCCGCCCGATGAAGGACGTCACGTCCGCGGGCACCCGGAACGTGACGGACGCCGAGTCACCGGCCGCGAGCGGCACCCGCGCGAAGCCGATCAGCTTGACCACCGGCCGCGTCACCTGCGCGACCGGGTCGTGCAGGTAGAGCTGCACGATCTCGGTGCCGTCGCGGTCGCCCGTGTTGCGCACGGTGAGCCCGAGCGTCACCTCGCCGTCGGTCGGCACCTCGACCGGGCCGTCGGCGGGGGCGCCGTCGACCGTGAGGTCCGACCACGCGAAGCTCGTGTAGGCGAGGCCGGAGCCGAAGGGGTAGGCCGGGGTCGGGTCGAGGTTCGACACCTCGCTGCGCCCAGCGAGCACCTGGCTGAGGTAGGTCCACGGCTGGCCGCCCGGCCGCGCGGGGACGCTCACCGGCAGCCGCCCGGACGGGTTCACCGCGCCGGACAGCACGCGGGCGATCGCCGCGCCGCCCTCCTCGCCGGGGAAGAAGGTCTGCACGATCGCGGCGGCCCGCTCGGGAGCGGTGCCGAGCGCGTACGGCCGGCCGGAGTCGACGACGAGCACGACGGGCGTCCCGGCGTCGAGGACGGCCTCGAGGAGGTCCGCCTGCACGCCCGGCAGGCGCAGATCCGCGGCGTCGCAGCCCTCGCCGGAGGTGCCGCGGCCGAAGAGCCCGGCACGGTCGCCGAGCACGACGATCGCGACGACGGCGGCGCGCGCCGCGTCCACCGCGGCGGCGATGCCCGAGGTCTCCGGGCCGTCGACGGTGCAGCCCTGCACGTAGGCGACGCGGCTCCCCGCGAGCTCCGTGCGGATGGCGTCGAGCACGGTCGGGATCTCGACCCCGAGGGGGAGCTCCGGATGGTGGGCGCCGACGTGGCTCGGGAACGAGTAGCAGCCGAGCATCGTGAACGGGTCGTCCGCGGCGGGGCCGATCACGGCGATCGTGCCGGGCGCCGACAGCGGCAGCACGCCGTCGTTCTTCAGCAGCACGACCGCCTCCTCCGCGATGCGGCGTGCGATCGCGCGATCCTCCGCGGGGTCCAGGTCCACGACGCCGGTGACGTCGGCGCCCTGGGCGACCTGCTCCTCCGTCAGCGCGGCGGGGCGCGCGTCCCAGCCGGCGTCGAGCAGCCCGAGCTCGAGCTTCTGCGCGAGCACGCGGGTGAGCGCGGCGTCGACGAGCGCCTCGTCCACCCGCCCGGCCTCGACCTCCTCGATCAGCGGCTCGACGTACGCCTTCGGGCCCGGCAGCTCGACGTCGACGCCGGCGGTGAGGGCGAGGCGGGCGGCGTCGCCCCAGGTGCCGGCCACGCCGTGGAGCAGCTTTAGGAAGCCGATGCCGAAGTAGTCCGCGACCACGGTGCCGGTGAAGCCCCACGTCTCCCGCAGGAGGCCGGTGAGCAGCTCGCGGTTCGCCGCGGCGGGCACGCCGTCGACCTCCGCGTAGGAGTGCATGACGCTCCGCACCTCGCCCTCGCGGACCGCCATCTCGAACGGCGGGAGGATCACGTCGGCGAACTCGCGCGGGCCCATGCTGACGGGCGCGAGGTTGCGGCCGCCGCGCGAGGCGGAGTAGCCGGCGAAGTGCTTCCGGGTCGCGACGATCCCGGCGGACTCGAGGCCGCGGACGTAGGC
>JBQCCU010000235.1:0-3717 GCA_051961935.1 Amnibacterium sp.
CCGAAGCTCGGCGACGCCCTCGGCCTGACCGGGGTGTCGGCGCTGACGCTGCACCATGCGGCGCGCCAGGCCGTCGTGCTGCACGACTGGACCCCGCCCGCCGGCATGCCGGCGGCCGGCAAGGTCGGCACCGCCGACATCCCGGGCCTCGTGTCCCACTGGAACGGCCGCCCCGCCTGGATCTACGAGCCCCCGGCGGCGCTGACGGCGAACCCGCCGCGGCTCCCGGTGATCATCGCGATGTCCGGCCAGCCCGGCAGTCCGTCGGATCCCTTCGTCGCCGGCGGCCTCCAGGCGAGGCTCGACGCGATCGCCCGCGCCCACAAGGGCGTGGCCCCGATCGTGGTCGTGCCCGACCAGCTCGGGTCCTTCCACAGCAACCCGATGTGCCTCGACTCGCCGATGGGCCATGTCGCCACCTACGTCACGGTCGACGTGCGCACGTGGATCCTGCGGCACCTCCCCGTGGCGACGAGCCGGCGGTACTGGGCGGTCGCCGGCTTCTCGGAGGGCGCCACGTGCGCCGTGCAGTTCGCCACCGGCAGGCCCGACCTCTTCGGGTCGTTCCTCGCGATCTCGTCCGAGATCGGCCCGCACGACCACGCCATCCCGCACACCGTCCATGAGGCCTTCCACGGCAGCTGGGCCGCCTACCGGGCCGCGCAGCCGATCGCGGTCATGCACCGCACCAAGCACTACCCCGACACCGTCGCCCTCTTCTGCGTCGGCGCCCTCGACGTGAACTACGGCAGGTCGATGGACAAGCTGGTGGCCGCCGCGAAGCAGGTCGGGATGCGGGTCACCTCGACCCGGCTGCCCGGGGTCGCGCACAACTGGAACACCGGCTCCGCCGGCTTCGCCTGGGGACTGCCGCGGCTCGCGCAGCTCTGGCGGCTGCCGTGAACCAGGCGGCGGCGGTCCGCGTCGTCGGCACCCGCTCCCTCGTGCCGCCTGCGCTCCGGGTGCTGCGGCGCAGCCCCGCGTCGTTCGCGCTCGCCGCGCTGCTCCTCGTCGTCGCCGTCGCCGACGGCTCGTTCGTCCGCGTGCCCTCGCTCGCGCAGGTGCCGCCGTCCGCGGCCCCGCACCATCCGCTCGAGGTGCTCGGCCTCTGGGCAGGGGTGTTCGTCTCCCGCAACGCCCTCGGGCTCGTCGTCGGGCTCGTCGGCCTCCTCGGGATCCTCGTGCCCGTCGAACGGGTGATCGGGACGACGCGCACGGTGCTCGCCTACGTCGTCACCTCGTTCGTCGGCGTCGCGGCGGGGGTCGGCCTGCAGTCGCTCGGGCTGCTCACCCGTGCGTTCTGGACGACGCCCGAGGACGGCGCCCCCGCCGCCGGCGTCCTCACGCCGGTGATCGGCGCGCTGCTCACCGCGAGCGCGCTGACCGGGCCGCTCTGGCGGCGCCGGATCCGGCTGCTCGGGCTCTCCGGCGCCGTGGTCGTGCTGCTCTACTCCGGCCAGCCCGGCGACCTGTACCGGCTGCTCGCCGCCGTCGCCGGCCTCGGGCTCGGGCTGCTCCTCGCCCGCCGACGCCCGGTCCTGGCCTGGCCGCGCAGCTCCCACCACGAGGCGCGGAGCCTGCTCGCGGCGCTGATCGCGGTGAGCGCGCTCGGGCCGTTCGTGGCGCTGCTCGTGCCGCGCGGCTACGGGCTGCTCCGCCCGCTCGGGCTGCTGTTCCGCGATCCGCTGCCGCCCCTCGGGTCGCTGCGGACCGCCTGCCGGGTGCTGCATCCGCCGGTGTCCTGCGCGCACGACATCGCGCTCATCCGGCTGAACGGCCCCGTCGCCGTGCTGCAGAGCGTGCTGCCGCTCGTCGTGCTGCTCGTCGCCGCCGTCGCCATGTGGCGGGGCAGGCGGTTGGCGGCCGTCGTCGCGATCGGCGTGAACACGCTGCTCGCCGTGCTGGCCGGCATCTACTACGGCTTCCTCCCCGCGGTGCTCGACCCCGACCAGCTGATCGGCCGCAACGGCGCCGTCGGCCCCGACCTGCGGACCTTCCTCGCCGTCGGGATCCCGGCCGCGGCGGCGGTCGCCGTGCTGACGCAGCTGCGGCACTTCGACGTGGTGCCCTCGGCGCGGGCGACCAGGCGGTTCCTGCTCGCCACGGCCGGCGCCCTCGTGGGCACCGGCCTCCTGTACGTGCTGCTCGGCCTCGCGCTGCACGCGCAGTTCTCGCCGCACGTCGCGCCGGCCGACCTGCTCGGCGACCTGCCGGAGCGGTACGTGCCAGCCGGGTTCCTCCGCCTCCGGCGGCTCGACTTCGCGCCCGCGACGGCGCCGGCCCAGTGGCTCTACGACTGGACCGGTCCGATCGCGTGGCTGGTGCTGCTGGTCGGCACCGCCGTGGCGAGCGCGTCCCGGGCCGATCCCGCGACCGCGGACCGTGAGGCCCGGCTTCGGGCGATCCTGCGGGCCGGCTCGACCGGCTCCCTCGGCCACATGGCCCTCTGGCCCGGCAACCGGGTCTGGTTCTCCCCGGACGGCCGCCACGCGGTCGCATACCGGGAGGTGAACGGGGTGGCGATCACCGTCGGCGAGCCCGTCGGTCCCGCCGACGGCGCCGCTGAGGCCGCATCGGCGTTCGCCCTGTTCTGCGACGACGCCGGGCTCACCCCCGCGTTCTACGCCGTGCGCGCGGAGCTCGCCGCCGCCCTCGGCGGGGGAACCGGCTGGCCGTCGATGCCCGTCGGCGAGGACACGGTCCTGCATCCGGCGTCCTTCTCGCTGAAGGGCAAGCGATGGCAGGACGTGCGCAGCTCGATCAACCGGGCCGAGCGCGCGGCGGTGCGAGCGGTGTGGACGAGCTGGGACCAGTGCTCGCTCCCGATCCGGTCGCAGATCGCCGCGATCTCCGAGGAGTGGGTGGCGGAGCGGCGCCTGCCCGAGCTCGGCTTCACCCTCGGCGGCCTGCCCGAGCTGCACGACCCCGAGGTGCGGCTGCTGCTCGCCGTCGGCCCCGACGACCGGGTCGAGGCGGCCACCAGCTGGCTCCCGACCTACCGGAACGGGGCCGTCGTCGGCTGGACCCTCGACTTCATGCGCCGCCGACCCGACGGCATGAACGGCGTCATGGAGTTCCTCATCGCCTCGATGGCACTGCGCTGCCGGGACGAGGACGTCGAGTGGGTGAGCCTCTCCGTCGCCCCCCTCGCGGTCTCCGTGGGGGAGGGGCAGCCGGAGGCGCTGCCTGCCGCGCTCGCGGCACTCGCGCGGATCCTCGAGCCCGCGTACGGCTTCCGGTCGCTGGCCGCCTTCAAGGACAAGTTCCAGCCGACCCTGCAGCCGCTCGTCCTCGCCTACCCGGACGGCATCGCCCTGCCGGGGATCGGCGTGGCGCTCGCCCGCGCGTACCTGCCGGACGTCTCCCTGCCGGACGTCATGCGCCTCGCGGGCGCGCTCCGCTGACCGTCCCGGCCGGCGTTCGTGCGCCTCTGGTAGCCTCGGCCCGTGCTGAGCGTGCTGCTCCTCCTTCGTCGCCGCGACGAGGCCTAGAATCAGGCCTTCCTCGTCGCGGGGTTTCGCATCGGCCCGATCCGCGACGAGACATTGAAGGAATCGACAGCACCGTGAAGAACACCCAGCAACCGTCCCCGATGCCGATCCATCGGTACCGGCCCTACCTCGACCAGTTCCGGGTCGAGCTGCCCGACCGCACCTGGCCGGACAACCGCATCACCACCGCGCCGCGCTGGTGCGCCGTGGACCTCCGCGACGGCAA
>JBQCCU010000236.1:0-3205 GCA_051961935.1 Amnibacterium sp.
ACCCAACACGGGGAGGCGCGTTAAGTTGCCGGTGGCGTCGCGGCCGCGGGGCTGTTGCATCACGGCTACCAGGGCGAGCGCGAGGTCTAGCGGCCGCTCCGGCAGGAACCGTGCCGCGAGCACCGCGGTGAGCACGTCCAGCGACAGGAGCCGGAACCGCACGCCGAGCTGGGTGGCGAGGACGCTCGGGAGGAGGTCCGGCAGCTGCCGGGACAGCCACAGCTCGGTGAGCACGACGAGCACGGCGAAGAGGAGGAACATCAGCGGCGCGGGGGCGAGCGCCGCGACCACGAGCACCACGTAGGCGAGCCCGACGCCGGCAGCCGCGGCGTCGCGGAGCACCGCTCCCCTCACCCCTGCACCCCGCCGGGCACCGAGGTGCGCCGCACGCGCGTGGCGGAGCGCTCCACGAACCGGTCGATCTCGTCGAGGAACGCGGCGAGCGGATCGGCCTCGGTGCCGAGCAGGTACCCGGCGAGCGTCTCCCGGGCCGCGCGGCGCGGATCCGTCCCTGCCGCGTCCTCGAGCGTGCGCGGCAGCGCCTCGAGGTCGGTGCCGAGCAGCTCGGCGGCCCCCGCGGACGGGAAGGTCGCCCGGACCGCGGCGTCGGGGAGGTCGCGGGGGTTCGTGACCGCGTACGGCTTGCGGGAGGCGAGGAAGTCGGTGATCACGCTCGAGATGTCGCTGATGAGGACATCGGCCTCGTTGAAGGCCGTGTAGAGCGCATCGGGGCTCGGCGGCACGACCCCGCTCGGACCCCCGGCGCGGCGCAGCAGCTCCTCGATGGCCGCCCGGCCCTTCGCGGCCGCGCGCAGCCGGTGGCCGGTGAGCGGATGCGGCTTGAAGCGCAGCACGGCGCCCGCGTCGAGGACCCCGCGGGCGATCCGCTCCCCCATCTCCGCCACCGACGAGTAGTCCGCCTCGTCGAAGAAGCCCTCCCACGTGGGGGCGTAGAGCACCACGAGCCGCGGGTCGTCCTCGTGGGCGGGCCTCGCCCGCCGGATCTCCGCGAGCTGCGGGCGGCCGACGGCGCGGACGGCCGCCAGGTCGATGCCCTCGTCGACGGCGGCGTACCGGTCGATCGCGGCCCGCCCGGCGACCCAGATCTCGTCGTACATGCGGTTCAGCGGGCTGAAGCTGCCCACCTTGTCGCTGTCCCCGTGCCCGATGAAGCAGTGCATCGGCCCGGGGATCCGCACCATCTCGTTGTTCCGCACCACGTTCGTCGGGTAGAGCACCACGCGCACGGAGTCCGGGGTGACGGCCTCGAGCGCGGCGACCGTCGGCGCCACGACGATCGGCGCGGTCATCGTCTCCAGGGCCTCGAGGTGCACCGCCTCGCGCAGCACGACGAGGGTGGGGCGGCGCATCGCCTCGATCACCTTCGCCCAGACCGTGAGCGCATAGGTGCCGGATGCGGGCGACGAGAAGTAGAACACCACCTCGGGGGCGAGCGCGGCGACCGCGTCCCGCACCGCGTCGTCGGTCTCCCGGATCGGGGCTCCCCCGTCGCGCCAGGCGCGCACCGCGACCGCGGTGATCACGAGCGCGAGGACGGCGGCGGCGACGGCGAGGGCGATCGGCGCGACGGGCACGCCGGTCGCCGTGAGCACCAGACCGGCGAGCACGAGCGCCTCCACGGCCGCGAGCAGCCGCAGGCCGTCGACGGGCACGAACCCGAGCAGCGGGTCCGGCAGCGGGCCCGGCCCCTCGCACCGCCCGTCGACGTCGAGGTTCCGCCACTCCAGCTCGGCCCGCTCCTCCTCGATCCGGCGCAGGCCGAACGAGGTGTAGACGGTCAGGGCGACATGGATGCCCATGACCGCGACGAGCAGGAACGCGAAGTCGGCGAAGGGCTCGACGGGCGGGGTGGCGGCGACGCCGACGACGGCGGCGCCGTTGCGCACGAGCGAGCGCTGCGGCCGGTCGAGCAGGATGCGGCGGAGCACCTGGAGCCGCTCCACGCGCTGCTGGCGCAGCAGGTCGGCGAGGAGGCTCGGCAGGGTCCCGACCACGGCGGCGGGCCAGAACCGGGTCAGCAGGGCGAGCAGGACACCGACGACCGCGACGGCGACGAGCGCGAGGTCGACGAGGTCGGTCGCGTCGGGGCCGAAGCCGAGCTGGGCGATGTGGCGACCGGGGGTGGCGCGCCGCGCCCTCATCGGGATCCGGTCGGATCGAACCGTGGAGCGAGGCGGTTCTCGACGAGGCTCAGGGCCGAGGCGATCGCCATGTGCATGTCGAGGTACTGGTAGGTGCCGAGGCGGCCGCCGAACCACACGTCGGGCTCCTCCGCGGCGAACTCGCGGTAGCGCAGCAGCCGGTCCCGGTCCGCGGGACGGTTCACCGGGTAGTACGGCTCGTCGCCTGCGCCCGCGAACCGGGAGTACTCGCGCATGATCACGGTCGCGTCCGCCGGCGCGGGACGCTCCGGGTGGAAGTGCTTGAACTCGTGGATGCGCGTGTACGGCACGTCGAGGTCGCTGTAGTTCATCACCGAGGTGCCCTGGAAGTCGCCGACCGGCAGCACCTCCCGCTCGAAGTCGAGGGTCCGCCACGACAGGGCGCCGAGGCTGTCGTCGAAGTACCGGTCGACGGCCCCGGTGTAGACGATCGGCACCTGGCCCACCGTCGCGGCCTTGCCGTAGCGGGGCGAGGTGAAGAAGTCGGTGTCGAGGTGGAGGTCGATCCGCGGATGCTCGGCCATCCGCGTGAGCAGCGCCGTGTATCCATCGACGGGCAGGCCCTCGTGAGTGTCGTTGAAGTACCGGTTGTCGTAGGAGTACCGCACCGGGAGGCGGGAGATCACGTCGGCGGGCAGCTCCGTCGGGTCCGTCTGCCACTGCTTGGCGGTGTAGCCCTTGATGAACGCCTCGTACAGCGGTCGCCCGATCAGGCTGATCGCCTTCTCCTCGAGGTTCGCGGGCGCCGCCTCCCCCAGCTCGGCCGACTGCTCCGCCACCAGCGCCCGCGCCGCGTCCCGCCCGAAGGCGGCGCGGAAGAACTGGTTGATGGTGCCGAGGTTGATCGGCAGCGGGAAGATCTCGCCGCCGTGGTTCGCGTACACGCGGTGCACGTACGAGGTGAAGGCCGAGAACCGGTTCACGTACGCCCACACCCGCTCGTTCGAGGTGTGGAACAGGTGCGCGCCGTAGCGGTGGATCTCGATGCCGGTGTCGGGGTCCGGCTCGCTGTACGCGTTGCC
>JBQCCU010000237.1:0-2432 GCA_051961935.1 Amnibacterium sp.
ACCGCCGACGAGTGTACGGGACGGCCGACCTGCGCGCCGTCGCCGTGCCGCGCATGCGGATGTGCCGACGTGGGGCTGAAGGGCCCGCGAGGGCCGCAGGACGGCGCATCCGCATGCATCCGGCGCACCGGTCCGCCGGCCCGGCCCTGTCGGTGCTCGCACGTACCTTCGATCCATGGCCGCCACCCGCACCCGACCCACTCCGCAGGGCTACCGCTGCACGGAGTGCGGCTGGCGCACGGCGAAGTGGGTGGGGCGCTGCGGCGAGTGCCAGGGCTGGGGCACGGTCGTCGAGGCCGACACGGCCGTGGGGCGCGTCCAGCCCGCGCAGGTGCCGCCCTCGCGGCGGCCGAAGCCGATCGTCGAGGTCCCTGTCGACGCCATGCGCCGCCGCAGCACGGGCGTCGCCGAGTTCGACCGGGTGCTCGGCGGGGGCGTCGTGCCCGGCGCCGCGATCCTGCTGTCCGGGGAGCCGGGCGTCGGCAAGAGCACGCTGCTGCTCGCGGTCGCGGCGCACGTCGCGGCGTTCGGCGCGCGGGTGCTCTACGTGAGCGCGGAGGAGTCACCCGGCCAGGTGCGGCTCCGCGCCGAGCGCACCGGGGCGATGCAGCCCACCCTGCTGCTGTCCGCCGAGACCGACCTCGCGGTCGTGCTCGGCCAGATCGAGCAGGAGTCCCCCGACCTCGTCATCGTCGACTCGGTGCAGACCGTCTCCTCCGCCGAGACCACCGGGTTCGCCGGCGGTCCGGGTCAGGTGCGCGAGGTCGCGGCCTCCCTCACCCGGGTGGCGAAGGAGCGGGACCTGCCGATCCTGCTCGTCGGCCACGTCACGAAGGACGGCCAGATCGCCGGGCCCCGGGTGCTCGAGCACCTCGTCGACGTCGTCTGCCACTTCGAGGGCGACCGCCACACCGCGCTCCGGTTCATCCGCGCCGTGAAGAACCGGTTCGGCCCGACCGACGAGGTCGGCTGCTTCGAGATGACCGGCGACGGCATCGCCGAGGTGCCGGATCCGACCGGGCTGTTCCTCTCCCGCAGCGTGGGCGCCGAGCCCGGCACCTGCGTCACGATCGCGATGGAGGGCAGGCGGGCGCTGCCCGTCGAGGTGCAGGCCCTCGTCGTGCGCTCGACCACGCCGCAGCCGCGGCGGGTGGTGAACGGCATCGACGCGAACCGGCTCGCGATGCTCCTCGCGGTGCTCGAGCGGCACGCGTCGCTGAAGCTGTCCGAATCCGACGTCTACGTCTCCACCGTCGGCGGGGTGCGCCTCGCGGAACCGGCCGCGGACCTCGCCATCGCCCTCGCGGTGGCCTCCGCCGCGCGGGGGCTGCAGATCCCGCCGACCCTCTGCGCGACGGGCGAGATCAGCCTCGCCGGCGAGATCCGGCCTGCCGCACAGGGCCCGCGGCGAGAGGCGGAGGCGCGCCGGCTCGGCTTCCCGACCCACCTCGGCCCCGACGTCGCGACGGTGAAGGGCGCGATCCTCGAGGCGTTCGCCTCGCCGGGCGACCGGCTCGCCGCCTCCCCGGGATCCGACTAGCTCGGGTCCTCCTCCGGGGCCCACTCGTCCACACCGACGATCGGCACGCTCGCCGTCATGAGCGAGCCGTCGTCGCGGCGGGTCATGCTGAACTGCTCCGCCGAGGGACGGCCCGCAAGCTGCGGACCCTGCCCGACCAGCGGCACGCGGAGCGTCGCCCCCGACCGGGCGGTGTAGCGCTCGCCCCGCACCTCGAACTCGACGGGCTCGCCGTCGGTCACGTCGACGACGAACTCGTCCTGCAGCACCCGCACGCGCAGGTGCGTGCCGTGCCACTGCATCCGGAACCGCAGCTCGGGCCAGTCGGCCGGCAGGCGCGGGTCGAACGTCAGGTGGCCGCCGGCGTCCCGCAGGCCGCCGAAGCCGTAGACGAGGGCGCTCCACACGCCGCCGGTGGAGGCCACGTGGACCCCGTCGCTCGCGTTGTTGTGCAGGTCGTCGAGGTCGACGAAGAGCGCGTGCTCGAAGTACTCGAGTGCGAGGTCCCGGTAGCCGATCTCCGCCGCGATGATCGACTGAACGACCGCGGAGAGCGTCGAGTCGCCCGTCGTCAGCGGGTCGTAGTACTCGAAGTCCGCCCGCTTCATCTCGTCGGAGAACTCGTCGGAGAGCAGGAACAGCGCGAGCACCACGTCCGCCTGCTTCAGCACCTGGAAGCGGTAGATGACGAGCGGGTGGAAGTGCAGCAGCAGCGGCAGCTTGTCCGGCGGCGTGTTCGCGAGGTCCCAGACCTCCCGGTCGAGGAAGTGCACGTCCTGCGGGTGGATGCCGAAGGCCTCGTCGTACGGGATGAACATGGCCTCAGCCGCCCGCGAGAACTCCTCGATCTCGTCCCGCGTGAGCGACAGCCGACGGACGGCGTTGGCGTACGCAGCCGGGTCACGTCTCTCGA
>JBQCCU010000238.1:0-2171 GCA_051961935.1 Amnibacterium sp.
CATCACCCACGAGGCGGAGGTCATCTTCGGCCCCGCCAAGCGCCCGCTGCCGCAGCTGCCGATCACGGTGGACGGCGAGGGCTACCTCGTCGCGCAGAGCGACTTCCACGAACCAGTCGGACCGAGCTATTGGGAGCGTCGCGGTGACTACAACGTCTGAGCCCCTCGCCTACGACCGGACGGAGCCGGCACCCGAACGCCGCCCCTCCGGAGGCCTCACGGGGTGGGCCTCCAACTACCTCGACGAGCGCACCGGGATCTCCTACGTCGTCCGGGAGTTCGGCCGCAAGATCTTCCCTGACCACTGGTCGTTCATGCTCGGCGAGGTCGCCCTCTACAGCTTCGTCGTCATCCTGCTGACGGGCTCCTTCCTCACCTTCTTCTTCCAGGCCTCGATGGCCGAGGTGGTCTACAACGGCAGCTACGTGCCGCTGAAGGGCCTGCAGATGTCGGCGGCGATGCAGTCGGCGCTCGACATCTCGTTCCAGGTGCGCGGCGGCCTGCTGATGCGCCAGGTGCACCACTGGGCGGCGCTGCTCTTCATCGCCGCCATCGGCCTGCACATGCTCCGCATCTTCTTCACCGGCGCCTTCCGCAAGCCGCGTGAGCTGAACTGGCTGATCGGCTTCGTGCTGTTCGTCCTCGCCATGGGCGAGGGCTTCACGGGCTACTCGCTCCCCGACGACCTGCTCTCCGGCAACGGCCTCCGCATCATCGCCGGCATGGTCGAGGGCATCCCCTTCATCGGCAGCTGGCTCGAGTGGTTCATCTTCGGCGGCCAGTTCCCGGGCACCTCGATCGTCGGCCGCCTCTACACGCTGCACATCCTGCTGCTGCCCGCGATGGTGGTCGCCCTGATCGGCCTGCACCTCGTGTTCGTGGTCGTGCACAAGCACACCCAGTACGCCGGGCCGGGACGCACGAACGACAACGTGATCGGCTACCCGATCCTCCCCGTCTACGCAGCGAAGGCCGGCGGGTTCTTCTTCATCGTCTTCGGTGTGCTGATGCTGATGGCGACCTTCTTCGCCATCAACCCGATCTGGACCTACGGCCCGTACGACCCCTCCCCCGTGTCCGCCGGTACCCAGCCCGACTGGTACATCGGCTTCGCGGACGGCGCGCTGCGGCTCGTGCCGCACGGCTGGGAGTTCGTCTGGTTCAACACCACCTACTCGCTGAACATCCTCGTGCCCGTCGTGGGCCTCGGTGCCTTCCTCGCGGTCGTCGCCCTCTACCCGTTCCTCGAGGCGTGGGTGACGGGCGACAAGCGCGAGCACCACATCGCCGACCGTCCGCGGAACATGCCGACCCGCACCGGCCTCGGCGCGGCGGGCGTCACGTTCTACGCGGTGCTGTGGGCGGCGGCGAGCTCGGACCTCATCGCGACGCACTTCAAGCTCTCGATCGAGGGCGTCATCACGACGCTGCAGTTCACGCTCGTCATCGGCCCGTTCATCGCCTACTTCGCGGCGAAGCGCATCTGCCTCGCGTTGCAGAAGAAGGACCGCGAGATCGCCCTGCACGGCTACGAGTCGGGCCGCATCGTCCGGCTCCCCGGCGGCGAGTACATCGAGGTGCACGAGCCCGTCGACGACTTCGAGCGGTGGAAGCTCGTCAGCTACAACGACTACGAGCCCCTGATGGTCCGCCCGAACGCCTCGGGCCGCATCCCTCCGCAGGAGCGGGTGCGTGCGGTGCTGAGCCGCTGGTTCTTCGAGGACCGCATCGAGCCGGTCACGCGGACGGACGTGGAGCTCTCGAGCCACCACTGATGCCCGATCGCACGAGAACGCCCGCGCCCCGCAGCGCGGGCGTTCTCGTGTTCCGGCGCATCCCCGTGACGGAGGTGCTGCTCGGGCACATGGGCGGCCCCTTCTGGGCGCGGAAGCAGGAGGGTGCCTGGTCGGTGCCCAAGGGCCTCCTCGAGGCCGGCGAGGACGCGGAGGCGGCCGCCCGGCGGGAGTTCACCGAGGAGCTCGGAGTTCCGGTGCCCGAGATCGAACTGGTCGATCTGGGCACCATCGTGCAGAGCAAATCCAAGACCGTGCAGGTCTTCACCGGTGCCGGGGAGATCGACCTGGCCGCGGTGGTGCCCGGCACGTTCGAGCTGGAATGGCCGCCGCGCTCCGGCCGGCTGCGGCAGTTCCCGGAGCTTGCCGAGGTCGCCT
>JBQCCU010000239.1:0-4478 GCA_051961935.1 Amnibacterium sp.
CACCCATCGCGCGACGGGCAGGTGCCGCGGCGTCGGCCGAAGGTACTGGGTCAGCGTGATGATGTCGCAGCCGGCGTCGTGCAGGTGCTCGAGCGCCTGCAGCACCTCGTGCGGCTCCTCGCCCATCCCGAGGATGAGGTACGACTTCGTCAAGAGCCCGGCGTCGCGCGCCCCGCAGAAAACGCCGAGCGAGCGCTCGAAGCGGAAGGCCGGGCGGATGCGCGTGAAGATCCGCGGGACGGTCTCGCCGGTGTTCGCGAAGACCTCCGGTCGCGACGAGAACACCTCGGCGAGCAGATCCGGGTTGCCGGAGAAGTCGGTGGCGAGGATCTCGACGCCCGTGCCGGGGTTCTGCCGGTGGATCTCCCGCACGGTCTCGGCGTGCAGCCACGCGCCCTCGTCGGGCAGGTCGTCCCGGGCGACGCCCGTGACGGTCGCGTACCGCAGGCGCATCCGAGCGACCGACTCGGCGACGCGCCGCGGCTCGTCGGTGTCGTAGTCGGCCGGCTTGCCGGTGTCGATCTGGCAGAAGTCGCAGCGGCGCGTGCACTGCGAGCCGCCGATGAGGAAGGTCGCCTCGCGGTCCTCCCAGCACTCGTAGATGTTGGGGCAGCCCGCCTCCTGGCAGACCGTGTGCAGCCCCTCCTCCTTCACGAGGCCCTGCAGCTCGCGGTACTCCGGCCCGAGGTTCGCGCGGGTGCGGATCCACTCCGGCTTGCGCTCGATCGGCACGCTCGCGTTGCGCGCCTCGATGCGCAGCAGCCGGCGGCCTTCGGCCGCGCGCGGGTCGGCGCCGGTGGACGGCAGCGCGATCGGGCGGCTCATGCGGCCACCGTCACGGCGGGGGCGAGGACCGCATCGAGGTGGGTCAGGACCGACGGGACGACGTCGGCGGGGGTGATGGTGCGCCCGGTGAGCAGCGAGAGGGAGGTGACGCCCGCGTCGCGGATCCCGCACGGCACGATCGCGGCGTACGGCGCCAGGTCGTTCGAGCAGTTCAGCGCGAAGCCGTGCATCGTGACGCCCTCCTGCACCCGCAGGCCGATGGCGCCGATCTTGTCGTAGCCGCCCGCCGTGCGCACCCAGACGCCGCTGCGGCCCTCGACCCGCTCCCCCGTCACGCCGAAGTCGGCCGCGACGGCGATCATCATCGCCTCCAGGTCGCGGACGAAGGCGACCACGTCCACCCCCATCCCACGGCCTGCCGGTCGCGTACCGCGCCCGTCAGGAACCGGGTCTGTGGGCCCAGGCTCCTTGAGCCGCACGATGGGGTAGCCCGTGAGCTGCCCGGGCCCGTGCCAGGTGATCTTGCCGCCCCGGTCCACGTCCACGACCGGCGTGCCGTCCGTCGGCCGCTCGTCGTCGACGGTGCGCTTGCCGGCCGTGAACACCGGTTCGTGCTCGCAGAGCACCAGGGCGCCCTCGGCGCCCGCGACGACCGCCGCGTGGAGCTCGCGCTGCAGCGCCCAGCCCTCGTGGTAGTCGAGCAGGTCGGGGGCGAGGCGGGTCCGCACCTCGAGCATCGCGTCCTCCTCAGGGGGTCGGCGCCGTCGTCGGCGGCCGGAACGAGCGTACGTCGTCCCGCACCGCGCACCTGCGCGATCGCCGCCCCCTTCCGCCCAGGGAATACTGGGCGCGGACGCGTTTCGACGGGAGGCGGGATGTCCGACAGCGACGAGGGCGGTACCCGGGAGCCCACCGGCGAGTCCGTCCCCACGACCACCGGTCCCCTGCGGCCCGCGAAGCACAAGCGCGCGGCCCCGCGGCCGACGCTGAACACCCAGCCGTCGCCCGTGCAGCGGCAGGCTCCCGTGCCGCCGCCGCCGGTGCCCGTCGAGCCGGTGCCCCTCGCGCCGGCCGAGCCGGTCTCGCAGGCCGACCCGAGCGGACGCACCGCGACGGAGGAGCCGATGCGGTCCGCTCCCGACCGGGTTCCGTCCGCCACCGACGCGGCCGCCTCCGCGGAGGAGCGGGCGCGGCGGGAGTCCTTCCTCGCGGACGAGGACGACCACCGTCCGCCGACCCGCGGGTGGCGGCGCACCGCCGCCGCCCTGGGCGTCCGCGTGCAGCCCTCGGCGGAGGAGCGCGCCGAACGGGCGGACATCCGCGCGGTCAGCCGGCACTTCTCGAGCCCGCGCACCGTCGCGATCGTGAACGGCAAGGGCGGCGCCAACAAGACCCCGACCACGGCGCTGCTCGCCGCGGTCTTCGCGCGCTACGGCGGCGCCGGCGTGCTCGCGTGGGACAACAACGAGACCCGCGGCACCCTCGGCTGGCGCACCGAGCAGGCCTCGCACGACGCCACCGTCCACGACCTGCTCCCCCATGCGGCGGCGCTCCTCGCCCCGCAGGCGTCCGCCTCCGACTTCCAGCGGTTCGTGCACCACCAGCACGACGACAAGTACGACGTGCTGCGCTCGAACCCGCGCGTGCTCGCGGACCAGCAGCGGCTGACCCGGGCGGAGTTCGACGCGCTGCACCAGGTCGCCCGCAAGTACTACCGCCTCCTCGTCCTCGACTCCGGGAACGACGAGTCGGCCGAGCGCTGGCAGCAGATGATCGAACGCGCCGACGCGCTGGTCATCGCCACGACGGCCTTGGGGGAGCACGCGGAGGCGGGGGCGCTGCTGCTCGAGCAGCTCGCGGAGCGCGACGCGAGGTCGGCGGCGCTCGCCGCGGACGCCACGGTCGTCGTCTCCCAGTCGGACCCCGACCTCGGCCACGGCGACGCCCGCGAGGTCGCGCTGCGCTTCCGCAGCCTGGCCCGCGCGGCGGTCACCATCCCCTACGACGACGCGCTGCACAGCGGCCGCATCCGCTACACGGCGCTGGCGCCCCGCACGCAGCGGGCCTGGCTGCACGCCGCCGCGGAGGTCGCCGACGGGCTCGCCGCGCTCCCCACGCCCCGCTGAACCGGCCCGCGGCGGGGCGCCGCGGTGGCGCGGGCCTTCCCGCAGCCGCCAGCATGGGTCGGGCGAGGAGGAGGACTGCATGATCGCGGGCGTCGAGACGGGCGGGACGAAGGTCGTGTGCGCGATCGCGCGCACCGCCGCACCGGGTGAGCCGCTCGAGGTGCACCGGTTCCCCACCACGACGCCCGACGAGACCACGGAGCGCATCAACGCGTACTTCGAGGCGGTGGACGAGCCGATCGAGGCCCTCGGCATCGGCTCGTTCGGTCCGGTCAACGTGGAGCCCGACCGCGAGCGGTACGGCTGGGTGACGAACACCCCCAAGCGCGGCTGGGCCGACACCGACCTGCTCGGCCGCATCACCCTGGCCGAGCGGGTGCCGCACCTCGTGCTGAGCGACGTCGTCGCCGCGGCGCTGGGGGAGCACCGGCACGGCGCCGGCCGGGACGCGCGCACCACCGCCTACGCCACCGTGGGCACCGGCGTGGGGGTCGGCCTCGCCGTGCACGGGGATCTCATCGCCGGCAACGGCTACCCGGAGCTCGGGCACCTGCTGGTCCGGCGGCATCCGGACGACGACTTCGCCGGCGCCTGCCCCTTCCACGGCGACTGCCTGGAGGGCCTCGCCTCCGGTCCCGCCGTGCTCGCCCGGTGGGGCGTCGACTCCTCCTCGCTGCCGCCGGAGCTGCGCCGTGAGGGCTACGAGATCCTGGGCTCCTACCTCGCCCAGCTCGTCGGGGTGGTGCGGATGACCGTCGGCGCCGACCGGATGGTGATGGGCGGCGGGGTGCTGAAGGCGCCCGGGCTGCTGGACGAGGTGCGGCGCCAGGTGCCGCTGCTCGACGCCGGCTACACCCTCGGCGATGCGGACGCCGCCGCGATCGCCGCGTTCGTCGTCCGTCCCGCCCTCGACGACGCCGGGCTCGTCGGTGCGCTGAGCGCCGCCGCCGACCTGGTCGCCTGACTCACTCCCCCGCGGCGGCCTGCTCGGCCCGGCGCCCTCGCGCCATCCAGGCCGTGCCCACCGCGGCCGCCGCGAGGCCCGCGAGGCCGCCGGCGACCAGGCCCTCGCGCGGCCCGAGCACGTTCGCGATCCAGCCGATGACGGGTGCGCCGACCACCGTGCCGCCCATGAAGATCGCCATGTAGATCGCCATCACCCGGCCGCGGACCCAGCGCTCGACGGAGAGCTGCACGGTGCCGTTCGCCGTGGTCATGAAGGTCTGCGCCGCGACGCCGACGAGCGGCAGGGCCACCGCGAGCACCAGGTAGTTCGGCGCGAGGGCGCCGATCATCAGGCCGACGCCGAAGAGCAGGCCGGCGACGACCATCAGCCCGAACCGCGGCTCGGTGCGGCGCGCCGCGAGGAGCGCGCCGGCGACCGCGCCGACGGCGAGCGCGGTCGAGAGCAGGCCGTATCCGGTGGCGCCCTGGTGGAACAGCACGGCCATGGTGGAGGCGTAGATGGGGAAGTTCATGCCGAACGTCCCCATCAGGAAGATCATCGAGAACACCGTGATCAGGTCCCGCCGCGACGCGACGTAGCGGAAGCCCGCGACGAAGTCG
>JBQCCU010000240.1:0-2029 GCA_051961935.1 Amnibacterium sp.
CACCGGGTCATTCTCGCGGGGGGAGCGGCGCGCCGGGTGATCGGGTGTAATCTATCACCCGGCGGACGCCGATGTCTCGGGGAGGAGCGGCGTGGAGGAGGTCGCCGGTTCCTCGGGGATCCCGAGGTGGTGCTCAGCGGCCGATGGGGACGGCCGCTGCCGGGTGCGCAGGGGTCTGCGCGTGGATGGACGTCGCGGCGAGACCGCCCGTGCAGAGCAGGAGCAGCACGCCCGTCATCGCCAGGCTGCCGAGCCGCTCGCGGCGGCCGGTCGCGCTGCCGCTCGGGGCGGTGGCGGTGGTGGTGGACATGGGCTCCTGCTTCGGTCGGTCCGCTCTGTCGTTCGGACAGCAGGAACGCTACGGGGCGCGGGGAGGGGGACTCCAGGCCCCAGTGCGGGTGGTACAGACAGGTCGGTCTACCGCCGGAAGGCCCGAATCCGTACCCCGGATGTCCTCCGGTGCCGTACCCCGTCACCGCTCCTCGGGCAAGGCGCATCCGTCGTCCAGCCCGGCTTCCTACGCTCCGGTCCGTGACGAACGCGACCCTCCTGATCCTCGGCGCCTCCGGCGACCTCACCAAACGCCTCCTGCTGCCGGGCATCGGCAGCCTGATCGCCGGCGGCGAGCAGGCCGACCTCGACCTCCTCGACGGGCTGACCCTCGTGGGGTCCGGGCGGTCGGAGAAGAGCGACGACGAGTGGCGCGACCTGGTGCACCAGGCGTTCGACGGCGTCGAGGCGTCCGGGAAGGTGGCCGACGGCATCCTCGAGCGTGCGACCTACGTGCAGGCGGACCCCAGCGAGCCGGACGGCTGGACGGCGCTGCTCGAGGCCGCCGACGGGGACGAGCTCGTCGTCTACTTCGCGCTGCCGCCGTCGATCGTCGCGAAGGTCGCGGAGGTGCTGAAGGACGTCGACCTGCCGGAGCGCACCGTCCTCGCCGTGGAGAAGCCGTTCGGCGAGGACGCGGACAGCGCGGCCGAGCTGAACGCGGTGCTCCGCGCGGTGGTGCCGGAGGAGCGGATCCACCGGGTCGACCACTTCCTCGGCCAGCGGGCCACGCTCGCGATGCTCGCGCTCCGCTTCGACAACCGGCTCCTCGAATCCGTCTGGAGCGCGGACGACGTGGAGCGCGTGGAGATCGTCTACGACGAGCAGCTCGGCCTCGAGGGGCGGGCGGGGTACTACGACACCGCCGGCGCGCTGAAGGACATGCTGCAGTCGCACCTGCTGCAGGTGCTCTCGATCGTCGCGACCGAGGCGCCCGCGTCGGTCGACGAGACGGACCTGCGCGACGCGACGGCCGCGGCCGTCCGGGCGACCCGGGTGTGGGAGCACGGGCCGGTGTTCCCGAACACGGCCCGGCCGTCCCGCCGCGCCCGATACACCGCCGGCGACGTCGGCGGGAAGCACCTGCCGTCCTACGTCGACGAGGAGGGCGTGGATCCGGGCCGGGACACGGAGACGCTCGCCGAGGTCGCGCTCGAGGTGCGCACCGCGCGCTGGGCCGGCGTTCCGTTCGTGCTCCGCTCCGGCAAGGCGATCGGGGAGCCCCGCGACGAGATCGTGCTCACGCTCCGCCCCGTGCGGCACCGCCCCGACGGCCAGTCGGGCGACCATCAGCAGGAGCGGATCGTGCTCGGCTTCAAGCCGCCCCGCTTCGCCGTGCAGTTCACGGCCGCGGGCGGCTCGATGCCGTTCGGGCTCGAGCCCGGCGACGTGAGCACCACCCTGCCGAAGAGCCCCGTCACCGAGTACGGCGAGGTTATCCGCGGGGTGCTCGGCAACGACCCGACGCTGTCCGTACGCGGGGACGTGGCGGAGCAGTGCTGGCGGATCGTGCAGCCCGTCCTCGACGCCTGGGCGAAGGGCGAGGTGCCGCTGGAGGAGTACCCGGCCGGCAGCGAGGGCCCCGCCGACTGGTCCCGCTAGGAGACCTTCAGCAGGACGGAGCGCGCTCAGCAGGACCCAGGCGCCGTTCCTGTCCTGCTGAAGACGCTCCGTCCTGCTGTCGTACTCCGGTCAGTGG
>JBQCCU010000241.1:0-5370 GCA_051961935.1 Amnibacterium sp.
CGAACAGCGCGTGCGGGATGCGGGCGGCGCCCCGCAGGGCGCTGAGCGCGCCGAGGCGCGGTACGGGCTCGCCCGGGGCGCCCGTGCCGTCCTCGACCTCGGCCGGGCGGCGCACGGGCCGGATGCTGAGCGCGACCGCACCGGAGAGCAGGAACCCGGTGAGCGAGAACAGGTACGGCCCGCTCAGCGGATCGAGGCCGAGCGCTCTCCCCAGGGCGGCGCCGGGAGCGGATAGATTCGGTCCCGCGACCGATCCGACCGTCGTCGCCCACAGCACGATCGACATGGAACGGGCCTGCGCCCCCGGCTTCGAGTACTCCATCGCCGCGTAGCGGGACTGGAGGTTGGTCGCGGTGCCGGAGCCGAAGAGCAGCATCGCGATCAGGTACAGCCAGAACTGCCGCGTCGCGACCGCCGTGAGGATGAGCAGCGCGCCGACGGCCGCGGTGGCGAAGCCGAGGCCGAGCGACCACCGGCGGCCGCTTCGGGCCGCGAGCCGGGCCAGCGGGATGGCCATCAGGCCGGCGCCGATCACTGACGCGGTCTGGGCGAACCCGGCGACGCCCATGACGCCGGAGAGCTCCTGCGCGAGCACGCCGCCGACCGCGACGCCGGAGGCGATGCCGCCGCCGCACAGCAGCTGCGCGACGATCAGCCGGATCCGGTTGCCGCGGAGCAGCGCGTCGTCCGCCGCGGCGTCGACCGCCGGGGCGCTCACGACCGCTGGTTCAGTGCCTCGGCCATCGTGCGGACGGCTTGCTCGATGATCGGGCGCGGCGTCGCGAAGATGAAGCGCAGGAAGCCCTCGCCCGCGGCGCCGCACATCGACCCGTCCGTCAGGGCGACGCTGGCGTGCTCCCGGAAGAAGTCGGCCGGCGAGCCCTCGATGCCGAGGTCGCGGGCGTCGAGCCACGCGATGTAGGTGCCCTCCGGGGCGACGTAGTGCATGGCCGGGATGTGCTCGGCGAGCAGCTCGCCGAGGTACGCGCGGTTCTCGTCGAGGTACTCGATCGTCTCGTCGAGCCACTCGCGGCTGTCGTCGTACGCGGCGGTGTTCGCGATCACGCCGAGGTTCGGGACGCCGTGGGCCGCCCAGCTCACCTCGGGACGCTTCCACGTCTCCTCGTCCGCCTCGTTCGTGAGGATGAGCTGCGCCGTCTTCAGGCCGGGCAGGTTCCACGCCTTCGACGCGCTCGTCGCGGTGATGGTGTGGGCCGCCGCGGTCTCGTTGATGCTCGCGTAGGGCACGTGCCGGTGCGGGGCGTAGACGAGCGGGGAGTGGATCTCGTCGGAGAACACCCGGCCGCCGTGCTTCGCCACCACCGCGCAGAGGGCCTCGAGCTCCTCGCGGGTGAACACGCGGCCGAGCGGGTTGTAGGGGTTGCAGAGGATCAGCAGGCCGCCGCCGTCGGCGAAGGCGCGGTCGATGCCCTCGAGGTCGAAGAAGTACCGGCCGTCCTCGACCAGCATCGGCACCTCGATGATCTCCCGGTCGTGCATCGGCGGGATGCTGAGGAACGGCATGTAGGCGGGCGTCGGCAGCACCACCTTCGCGCCCGGCTCGGTGTAGAAGTCGATCGTCATGCGCAGGCCCGTCAGCAGGTCGGGGAGCGGATGGATGCGCTCGGCCGGCACCTCCCAGCCGTAGCGGTCCCGCTGCCAGCGGGCGCACGCCTCCGACATCGCCGTCGAGATGGCGCTCGGCATGTAGCCGAACAGGCCGTCGTCGACGGTCTTGTGCAGCGCCGCCTTGATCGCGGGCGCGGTGCCGAAGTCCATCTCGGCGACGAACACACCGATCGTGCCGGGGAACATCGTCCACTTGACGCTGCCGAGCTCGCGGAGCCGGTCGATGCCGATCGCGTCGAAGTCCAGTGCGGTGCTCATCAGTTGCCCTCTCCGGCCGGCACGGTGCGGGCGACGGACTCCTCGTCCGCGTCGTCCTCGTCGGCGATCTCGTTCAGATAGTTGTAGATGGTGAATCGGGTGACGCCGAGGGCGCTCGCGACCATGTCGACGGCGTCCCGCAGGTGGAACATGCCGCGGCCCTTGAGGTCGCGGACGACCTCGACCTTGTGCCGCTTCTGCATGAGCTCGACCGGCACGTCGATCTTCGACACCGCCCGGCGCATGAGGTGGGCGGCCAGCTGCTCGACGTCGGTGACGAAGACCTCCGGCTCCTCCTCGTAGTCGCTGCGGGTGGCGTCGACCGGCACGGGCCGGACGCCCGCCATCGACGGGTGGTCGGCGGCGATCCTGGTCACGTCGAGCATCGACGCGACCACGTCCTGGAGCGACTCCCAGACGGACAGGTCCGAGTTGAGGCACAGCGCCGCGACGGGCTGGCCGCTCACGTCGCGGATGATCATCGTCGAGGAGCGGATCCGCCGGCCGTCCGGCAGCCGGGTCTCGTACCCCACCGCGTGGTCGTCCGAGAGCTCCACGAGCTTCTTCAGCAGCAGGTCCGTCGCCGGGTCCCCGACCTGCCGGCCGGTCACGCTGCCGTGGATCGCCACGATCGAGTTCGGCAGCTTGCTGAGGTCGTGCAGCACGACCTCCGTCGACGCGGGGAGGGACCGGCCGAGCGGCTCGACCAGGCCGGAGAAGACGGCGATGAGCCGCTCCCCGTCGACGGTCGGCCGGATGACGGTGTCCGCGATGGCGGCGCCACCGCGTCGGTTGGTGTTCTTCTGAGCCATGGTCCTCGTGTCGTCCTTCATCCGAGCCCGCAGCCCTCGGGGCCGCCACTCGGCGGACCGCATCCGTGCGGTCCCTCCACAGAGGATGGAGGAAGGTCTCGATCCTGTCAACGATGCGTCGAGCGCATCAACAAACCATTGACATCGGGCGACAGGGGTGGCGACACTACATCAAATGTTGAAGGAGACGAGGTCGTCTCCGGATCCATCAAGCGCCCGGCGACGCTGCAGGTGCGCACCCACCCACCCCTAGGGAGAGTCACAGATGGAAGCCTCCTCGATCGAGGAACAGACGCTGGCCCCGGCTCGAGAAGCCGGCCCCGACACCCTCGCCACGGCGGTCATCGATGAGCAGGACCGGCACTTCAAGCGGCGGGTCGGCTGGAAGACCCTCGCGCTCCTCACCTTCACCGGGATGGTGGGCTCCGGCTGGCTGTTCGCGTCCTACTACGCCGCGCAGTCGGCCGGCCCGCTCGCCCTCGGCTCGTGGATCGTCGCCGCGATCGCGACGGTGCTGGTCGGCCTCACGTTCATCGAGCTCGGTGTCACGCGGCCGATCGCGGGCGGCAACGTCCGCTGGCCCTCGATGATGTCCGGCCCCTTCGTCGGGATCATGATCGGCTGGGTGCTGCTGCTGCAGACCGCCTTCGGCACGCCGAGCGAGGCCTCGGGGCTGCTGCAGTACGCGAGCCGGTGGTGGCCGGCGCTCGCCGCGAACGGGAAGCTGACGGTGGTCGGCCTCCTGATGGCGGTGCTCGTGCTGGTGGCCTTCACCGCGCTCAACTGGTTCGGGGTGCTGCTCATGACCCGCATCAGCAACGCGATCACGATCTTCAAGATCATCGTGCCGGTGCTCACGATCATCCTGCTGTTCGCCTCGGGATTCAGCCCGGCGAACGTCGCGACCGGTGGCGGCTTCGCGCCGTTCGGGGCCGGCGCCATGCTCACCGCGGTGATCGGTGCGGGCCTGATCTACTCGTTCGGCGGCATCCAGTCGGCGTCGATCATGGCCGGCGAGACGCGCAACCCGCGCCGGGACATCCCGATCGGCACGTTCGTCGGGTTCGGCGCCGCGTTCCTCGTCTACATCCTGCTGCAGGCGTCCTTCATCTGGACGCTGCCGCAGACCGTCCTGGCCAAGGGCGGGTGGCACGGCCTCAACTTCGACTCGCCGTTCGCCCAGCTCGCGGGCCTGCTCAACCTCGGCTGGCTCGTGCAGCTGCTCATCGTCGACGGCGTCATCTCCCCCGGCGGCGGCCTCATCATGGGCCTCGGCCTCGGCGCCCGGAACACCTACGGCATCGCGCAGGCCCGGGTGCTTCCCAAGTGGACCGCGAAGGTGAACGCCAAGACCGGCATCCCGACGAACGCGCTCGTGCTGAACCTCGTGATCTCGCTCGTGTTCCTCTTCCTGTTCCAGTCCTGGCAGGGCCTCGTGGCCTCGCTCGGGTTCTACTTCGCCGTCAGCTACGCGATCATCGCGGTCGCCGCCGGCGTGAGCAGCAAGGACCCCAGGGTGCAGGTGCCCGCGTGGTCACGCTCGATGCCCGTGATCGCCCCGATCGCGTTCATCGTCTCCGGCCTGATCCTCTACTGGTCCGGCTGGGCGCAGGTCTGGGTCGGCGTGCTGCTGTTCCTGAGCGCCGTGCCGCTCGCGGTGCGCATCATGCTGCGGGACCGGACGGTCGTCACGCCGCGGCTGCTGCTGCGCGGCCTCTGGTTCCTCGTCTTCATGCTGTTCATCCTGGGGATGTCCGCGATCGGCAGCTTCGGCGGCTCGGGCCTCGTGCCGCAGCCGGTCGACTCGATCATCATGGCCGTCGCCTCCGCCGCCTTCTACTGGTGGGGCTACCGCGACTCCGTCGCGTGGCTGAACTCGGCCAGCGCGGACGAGTGCCTCGGCGTCTACTCCTGACGCCATGCCGGCTCCCGGCGCCGTCCCGCTCCGGCTGGACGGCGCCGGGAGCCGGTGCGAGCACGCAGAGCACCGGCGCCCGGGTCCCTTCCGGGCGCCGACCGAGTCAGACGGACGGAGCCGACAGATGATCGAACCGAGCCCCACCACCGAGCACTACCACGACCCCGAGGACCGGCACTTCGCCCGCGACCTCCGCAGAGGTGCCCCGGACGCGTTCGCCGCGTTCGTGGACTTCGACGGGCACGCCCTGCGGTCCCCGAGCAAGGCCATCCCCCGCAAGTACACGGAGCTGATGGCGTTGGCGGTGGCGCTGACCACCCAGTGCGTCTACTGCATCGAGGGCCACACCGCGGCGGCGCAGGCCGAGGGCGCGACCGAGGCGGAGGTCGCGGAGACGGTGTTCACCGCCGCCGCCCTGCGCGCCGGGGGCGCGATGGCCCACGGGATGATGGCCATGAAGCTGTACCACCGCGCGGCGGCGGCGCAGGGCGAGGCGACCCGATGAGCGCCTCCGTTCCGACCGTGCCGGCGTACTCGCCGTTCCGCCGCGTCGGCGACCTGCTGTTCGTCTCGGGCCAGCTGCCGCTGCGGGACGGCCGGCTCCTCGCACCCGGGATCGTCGGCCACTCGGTCGACGTCGAGTCGGCGGCCGAAGCCGCGGCCGAGGCGGCGACCCTGTGCCTGACGACCGCCGAGCGGGCGCTCGGCTCGCTCGAGCGGATCGCGCACGTCGTGAAGGTCACGGGCTACGTG
>JBQCCU010000242.1:0-3280 GCA_051961935.1 Amnibacterium sp.
GGCGTGGCACGCGGGATCTCGGCGACGGCGCGAGGCGCGGACGCCCCGCGCGGCGCGCTCAGTGGGTGACGCGGACCGGATGCGCCGCCTGGTCGGCGGGCGCCACGGGGTAGGCCGCGACCGCGTCCGCACCGCCGAAGCTCACCGCGGCGCACAGGCCCGCGCCCCCGCTCAGCGTGCCGACGCCGGGCGAGACGTCGGTGGCCACGGTCGCGCCCGCCGGCACCCGCACCGTGGTGCGGGTGACGCCGGTGATCCGGACGCTGACGGTGCGGCCCGTGGGGTTCGCGAAGGAGAGCCTGGCGCCAGGGGCATCGGCGACGGCGACCGCCGCCTGGTCGCCGCGCGGCGCCGCGGCGGCGATCCAGGCGAGGTCGATCCCGCGGGCGGTGGCGGTCGTCCCGTCGCTCATGCCGCTTCCGGCATCCGTCCCGCCGAGCAGGCCGGCGTCGGTGCCGCCGGCGGTGCTGCCGTCCGTGCCGCCCGTCGTCGAGCCGTCCGTCGTCGTGCCGGCCGGGCCGGTGCCGGTGTCCGTGGTGGAGCCGCTCGCGTCGGTCACCGGCGCGACGCGGGCCTCGGCCACGATGGGGCGGGTGCTGCTCACGTCGAGCGAGTAGATGCCGTCGGTGAGACCCGGCAGCGTGAGGTCCGTCACCTTGCCGCCCGGCACCCGGCGGGTGAGCACGCGCTGCCCGGAGCCGCTCGTGCCGGTGATGGTCACCCGCACATCGGCGGCCTCCGTGCCGGGCGCGAGCAGCCGCAGGACGGGCTGCAGGTCGCCGTACCCGGGCGCGCCGGACGCCGCGGCCACGGCGGAGGCGTTGTCGATGCGCACGCCGGTCACGACCTGGCGCGTGGCGGGCGGGGCGGTGGGTCCGGTGAGGTCGAGGCCGCCGGACTCGAGCCCGCGCACGACGCGCTGCTCGAGCGCGACGCCGAGCTGGCCGCCGGTGCTCACGACCCGGAGGGCGGTCCCGGCTGCGCCGGGCGCGATGCTGGCGAGGGAGACGGCGAGCCGGCTGTGCGGGTCGACGAGCAGCTGGCTGGGCCCGGTGGTGTCGAGGGGGCCGTTCTCGGTCCAGACGTCGAGCGCCACCTGCGCGGGGACGCCGGAGGCGTTCGCGAGGGTGAGCACGCTCGTGCGCCCGGTCGTCGTCGCGCCGGCCGCGATCCACGCCGTGTTGAGCGGCTGGGTGCACGCGGCGGCGGTGAGGCCGGCGGCGTCGCCGGTCGTGACCGTCTGCGCCTCGGCGCCGGCGATGGCGCCGTGCTTCGCGTCCTGTGCGGGCGCCGTGTAGAGGTGCGGGCGCGTGCCCCTGCCCCCGACCACGCCGCCCCCGCCGAGCGTCGTCCCCTTCACGGTGCCGGTTCCGGTCACGTCGACCTGCCGCGTCGGGGAGCCGTCGGCGGAGAGCGTGCTCGCCTTGTGCCCGGCGGCGCCGACGGCGACCGGCGATCCGGGGCAGACGAGCTGCTGCACCGGCGACGACGGCGTGGCGACGATCGCGTGGTCCGTCGCGCCGACGGCCGGGATCTGCCCGAGCACGGCGGCGGTCACGACGCCGACGATGACGACGCCGGATGCGCCGAGGAGGCGGGAGGTCAGCGCCACGCGGGCACCTCCTCACGGTCCTTCGGCCGTTCGATGGCGGAGGCGGGGATCGCACCGGTGCGCACGAGCTCGCGCGCCATCCGCTGCTCCGGGGTGCGGGGCGACGGTGCGGGCACGGCGCGACCGAGGGTCGTGGCGACGTCCGCGCGCGGGGCGCGGGTCAGCGGCTCCGGCCGGAGGCGGACCGCGAGCCGCCGGGTCGGTAGCGCGAGCAGTCCGAAGGCGGCGAGCACGACGAGCTGCAGGAGCAGCACGACCACACCGATCGGCCGCGCGGTGTTCGACGGGCCGACGAAGTCGGGCGTGCGGCCGGCGGTGGCAGGCAGGTCGACGTAGCGGTAGAGCGTGCCGGCGCTCGAGCGGGAGACGGCGGAGAAGAGCGGGCTCGCCCCGAGTGCCGCGCGCGCATCCGCGGCCGCGGTGGTGCTGGCGGCGTCGCCCCCGCCGGGCGTGAGGAGCACGTACCCGATGGCGAGGCCGTCGAGGCGCCGGCGCAGGTCGTCGCCGTTCGGCTGCACGAGCGCGGCGGAGAGCGCCGCGAGGGTCTCGCCCTCGCCGAAGTCGGCGGTCGTGTGCAGGGTGCTCTGCTGCTCGAGGGTCTCCCCCTGGCCGCGGGTGAGGCGCTCGCGGACGCCCCCGTCGGGCTGTGGCGTGAGCGTCAGCAGGCCGAGGCCCGGCGCGGTGGCCGCCTCCGCGGCGACGAGCGCCGGGGCGGTCGACGTGCCACTCGCGCCCACCTAGGAGGTGCCGAGCAGCGAGCCGACGAGCAGCGGCGAGACGGCGGTGGTGATCGCCGCGACCGCGGTGAAGCCGATCACCGCGGCGGATGCGGCGCGGGCGTGCGCGGCCAGGGCGGCGATCCGGTCCCCGAACGGCAGCTCACCGCTCGCGGCGAGCCGGTCGAGCCCGCAGACCGCGGCCTCGAGCAGCCCCAGCCAGGCGATGCTGAGCCCGGCGCCCGGCCAGCCCGGCACCGGGGTCGCGCCGCTCGCGGCGACCTCGATCCGGGTGGCGAGCACGGCGGCGACCAGGCCGCCGACGCCGGCGATGCCGACCCGGATCGGCATGCTGCGCCGGGGCCCGAAGAGACCGACCGCGCCGAGGAGCAGCAGCGGGAGCCCGAGCGCGAAGACGAGCAGGGCGGAGGCGGTCGCCCCGAGTCCGAGCGGCGCGGCGAGGAGCCGCCAGGCATCCGACTGCCAGTCCGGCCATCCGGCTGCGAGCTGGAGCACGGCGGAGAGCTGGGCGGGCAGGCCGAGCAGGTGCGGCGTGGAGCCGGAGAGCTGGGGCAGGCCGGGATCGGCGAGCACCCCGAGGGGGGTGCCGTAGTGGAGCTGCTCGTACGCGAGCGGGGCGAACAGCACGACCGTGGGCAACGGCAGCGGCAGGATGCGCGAGAGCCGGCTCTTGGCGTCCGGCGTGCGCTTCATCGCCCCGACCACGACCGCCGCGATCCAGCCGACGCCGAGCAGTGGCAGCAGCGAGGGTGAGCAGGCGGCCATCAGGGCGCCGAGCAGCGCGAGCGACGCCGACGCCGACCACGACCGCCGCACCTGGAAGGCCGCGAGCAGCGCGAACGGTGCCGCGAGGTGCACGAGCACCGGACCGATGCGGCCGGAGTCGAGCGCGGCGAGGAACGTGGGCGCGACGGTCCACAGCAGGCCGCCG